>CAJXNA010000006.1 GCA_913056415.1 uncultured Chloroflexota bacterium
TAGTCTCCCGGCCGGGTATCGAGCAATTGACGAGAAACATCCGGATCCTGACCAGTCCACACCGCCGCCGGCTTAAGTTCACCTAGCATTCTCTGAGGCTGCCACCAATGACCTGTCATAATGGGCCCCCCTGCACTCATCCGGTTGCCGTTTGCCCTATGGAATGCCATAGGGTTTGCCCCATCGGTTGCCATGTCGCATACCACTGTCGTTTACCTCCGTACTTCAAGCGGTCAACCGCTCAACCGCTCAACAACTCACTGCTCAGGCTGAAGCCTCCAGAGGCCTACTGCGCGGCTGGGCAGCCCTCAGGGCTCGAGGGAGAGGATACCCCTCCCCATACCCGGTTGGACGGACTTTCCGAAAGGTACTCTGCCGGCGACAAATATGTCGCAACTCCCTTGAATGACCCGATCTGTCGTAGGCAAGGAGTGAACTAAGGTGAAGCGGAAGGCGAATAAGTCGAAACCACCGTCGCGCGTCCGTTATGAGCAGACGCACCCAACAATCAGCATGAGGGTCAGCCGCGAGCTCTTCGATCGACTAAATGCAGTGAGAATCAGCGAAGGCAAAAGCTGGGCTGACATTTGGAAGGAAGCACTGAAGGTGCAACAGCGAACGGCTAACCGCGCTTACAACCGCGGCTTCAACGACGGTCTTCCGCACGGACGTGAGGAGGGAGAGGCGGCCGCAAGGGCCAAGTACCTAGTGAAGTATCAGTGTCATCGGTGTGGCGGTTGGATCAAATTAAGTTCCGATCAGGAAAAGAGGGCAGCCCGACAGCACATGGAACAGGTCTGGGTCCACAGCCGATGCCCCCAGTGACCTAAGCGCCGGGCCGGGGGCGTCCCCACGGCCAGATTTCGCTGGCCTGACTGCGAGTGCTCATCGGCTCTTCATCAGACGTGCTCTTTCGGACGTCTGGCAACAGAAATAAGGGCTCTTATTTCTTGAGTCTTGACCTGGGTGCGTTCAACAAGTCAGGCTCGAGATCCGTCCTGTTGATCCGCCTTTCTGCTCTTTTGGCCGCGAAACTTGAGCGCCGGATTCGACGGAAGAAGCGACACGATTGATCGTTTCAGGGAATCTAATTCGCGGCCGTCCCGGCCTGTGTCAGACTCCCGGACTTCCAGTCCGGTGCTCTCAGGACCTCCAAAAGCTTCCAGGGCGACCGGCTGGGTAGGAAGGCTGGCAGGGCCTTCAAATCACCCCAGCCAGCGCCCTGTGGCAGCGCGGACAGACGGGTAGGATCTCCCGGTGCCAGGATCGGTGTTGCCGCGGTCTCCGCTGAGGGCGGTGAGGGCGAAGCTGGCGGCCGGGGCCGAACAGCGTGGGCGACCAGCTCCTGCCGCCGGAGCGGTGGGCCTACGGCGGTGTGAAAGTCACATCCAGCTTCGGTTGCTCCGAGGGGGCGGCTGTATCCTCACGGATTCGGAACTGGGTGAGGTACTGGGTGGCGGAGCCTTCAGTGCCGTCGCTGATACGCCAACCGTTCTTGGCGGTGCCGTCCACCCGGCCTGACCGGCCGCCGTCACCGTACAGAAAGGGTTCGATCGCGTCCGTCTTTCCCTTAGCTCAGGGCTGTTACCTTCGACGACCGATCAAGAATAGCCGCTTAGCAGATGCGGGGAAGGGGGTCGCCCACAAGCATGTCCATAACCCTCGTGCCCCCGAATGGGGTGTGTAAGAGGACGCGCCCCTTAGGCTCTTCCGTCACCTCGCCGATGATCTCGGCGTGCTGGCCGTAAGGATGCTGGCGCATAGCCACCAGAACGTCCTCGCCCACACCTCGGTCGACCACGGCGACGAGCTTCCCTTCGTTGGCTACATGCAGGGGGTCGATGCCCAAAATCTCGCATGCAGCCCTGACCTCGTTTCGCACCGGAACGCTAGCCTCATCGATAACTATGGCTACGTCCGAGTGGCGGGCGATCTCATTGAGCACGCTGACGACGCCGCCACGGGTTGCGTCCTTAAGACAGTGAACCTCGGTGGTCACCTCCAGCATCGCCTTCACCAGGGCGCTCAAGGGTGCGGTGTCACTGGCGATGTCCGCCTCTAGATCAATTCCGCCGCGGGCGATCATGATGGCCATCCCGTGGTCGCCGATATTGCCGCTCAGGATGACCTTATCGCCAGGCTTGGCATTACCTGCCGAGATGTCCACGGGCCTGCGAATGACCCCGACCCCTGCGGTGTTGATGAAGAGCCCGTCTGCTTTCCCGCGATTAACGACCTTCGTATCGCCGGTGACAATGGCCACCCCCGCCTCGGCGCATGCTTCTGCCATGGAGCTGGCAACGCGACGCAGGTTATCAACAGGGAAGCCCTCCTCCAGGATAAAACTGGCCGAGAGGTAAAGCGGTTCGGCACCGGACACGGTCAAGTCATTGATGGTGCCGTTGACGGCAAGCTTGCCGATGTCCCCACCGGGGAAGAAGATCGGACTCACGACGAAGGAATCGGTAGTGAAGGCAATTCTTGGCCCTGGATGCCCGTCGATGGAGAAGACCGCCTGATCGTCCAGCATCTCCAGGAGAGGGTTCCTAAACACTTCTACGAACAGCGCCTCGATGAGGGTGTGGGTGGCCTTGCCGCCGCTGCCGTGAGCCATAGTGATGAACTCGTCCCTCAGAATCGGCTTCGTCGAGCGCAGCCGCTCTGCCATGCTCACCACCTCACCCTGCTTACGCTCTCTGCCCTCACTCATCCTCAGTCGCCTCTCTTCCCTGGAATTGCGGTTCCCGTTTCCCAAAGAACGAGTCCAGTCCCTCAGCGAAATCGCCACTCTCGGCGATGCGGGTCAGGTTGTCCAGTTCCTTGGCCAGGTGGTAGTCCAAACGGTCCACGCCTGCGGCTTCGTTGATGAGGCTTTTGGCGATGCCGAAGGCGCGCGTCGGGCCGCTGGCCAGCTTCTCGGCCACGGCCATCACCTCTTCATCGAAGGTCTGGTGGGGAAAGATGTCATTGATCAGGCCCATCTCAAGGGCGACCTTGGCGTCCAGTCTGGGGTTTAGGAGCATGAGTTCCATGGCCTTGCGAAGCCCCACCAGCCGGGGGAGAAAGAAAGTAGAGCTCTCGGCCCCAGTGAGCCCCGTCTTGTGATAGGCCCACTCGAACGTGGCGTCCTCCGAGGCGAAGACGAGGTCGCAGGACATAGCGAGGCCGAAACCCCCGGCCGCGGCGGTCCCTTTCACCGCCGCAATGAAGGGCTTCGGAGCTCTCTTGATCTCGGAGATGGTGCTATGGATGTACTCTAGGATCTGCTTGAAGCTCGGCCCGTAGCCCAGCTTCACCTCCCGGGCCTCGGGCTGGAGGTAGGACAAGTCCTCCTCCTCCCCTTTCTGCCGGACGTACTTGAGGTCGGCGCCGCTGCAGAAGACCCTGTCCCCTCCTGCCAGGACCACGCACCGGATCTCCTCGTCCCGGGCGTAACGGAGACCGGCCTTCCGAAGGTCTTGGGCCATGCGAACGTCGAGAGCGTTGAAACGGTCCGGGCGGTCCATGGTTATGACGCCCACGGACCCCCTCTGCTCCATCCGGATATGCTCCATACGCTCTTCGACGGCGGTATCTTTCATGGCGCTCATGACCTCCCCGACGAGGTGGTGACGGATGCGAACGACACGGCCGGGTGTGCTCCTCCATACTCGAACCAGATCTTGCAGGTGCCCTCGTTGCTCACCATGCAAGCCCCTATCGGGTTCTCCGGCGTACATTCCTTGCCGAAGAGCTGGCAATCGTCAGGGCTAGCGATGCCGGCCATGATGTCGCCGCAGATGCACTGGTGGGCGAGGCTGGGAGAGGCTCCTTGCCAGAGCTGGGAGAGGTCGATATCGAAGCGCTTGCGGGCGTCGATCCAGCCGTACTCATCGCGAAGGCGAATGTTGGAATTGGGGATATGAGCGATCCCTCGCCATTGGCCTCCCACCGTCTGGAATACCTTCCACAAGAGCTCCTGGGCCGGACGGTTCCCCTCTGCCGTGCAGCAGCGGGGGTAGGCGTTCACCACTCGCAGATCTCTATCGCGGATGAGCTCCAGCAGTTTAGCCAGAGCGGCGAGAATGTCCAGGGGCTCAAATCCCCCGATCACCACGGGCAGCCGATGCCGCTCTACAAACCGCTCGAAGATCTTCCAGCCCGTGATGATGGCCGCGTTGCCGGCGGCAAGGAAACCCTCTACCTTACTTCCCGGCATCTCAGCCACGATCTCCATTGCGGGTGGTATGTACTTGTGGGCGGAAAGGACGGAGAAATTTTCTGGCGGGTCGGCGAGGATCACGGCCGCCGTGGCCACGGCTGTGGTCTCGAATCCGCTGGCGAAGAAGACCACCTGGCGGTCGGTCTGGCGGGCCAGGTTGACCGCCTCCACTGCGCTGTAAACGACCCTGACGTCCGCTCCTTCCGTTTGGGCGTTGGCCAGGGACTTGGAGCTGCCGGGAACCCTGATCATGTCGCCGTAGGTGGCGATGATGACCCCCTCCTGGGCTAGGACCACCGCCTCGTCCACCTCCGGCTCATCCGTCACGCAAACGGGGCAGCCCGGGCCCATGATGACGTTGAGGGATCGCGGCAGGATGCTACGCAGGCCGAACCTGGCGATGGCCTGCTCGTGGCTGCCGCAAACGTGCATAACGGAAACCTCCCGGCCGATCTCCTGGCAGAGCCTCTCTAGGGTTCGGGTGAGGGCTTTCGCCTTCTGAGGGTCGCGGAACTTCATCTCCCTTATGTCTCTATCCGTTGAGGACTGTGCCTGTGCCACGCTCGTTCTCCGTCCTAGATACCTAAACGTCACTATCGAATATCGGCCTTGACATCCTGAGCCATTAAATCGTTGTACCGGATCAAATCCTCGTAGAAGTCCAGCGTCCCCTGTACCTCCTCTTCGGGGATGCGCCTTATGGCAAACCCCACATGGTTGAGAATGTAATCGCCGGACTCTACCGGCTCATCCACGATGTCCAGGCGGACCTTCTTTTCGACGCCAAAGAAGTCCACGAGAGCCACCATCCCGTCCACTTCGACCACCTGTCCCACAACTCCCAGGCACATAATCGCTCCCTCCTTCTACTGCGCCTCTCCGGCTATAACAACCGGGTCACTGATCATCCCAGCCATGACCCGGGCGTTAGCAACAACCGCTTGACCCAGGGAGATGCCACCGTCATTGGGAGGCACCTTGCCGGGAACATAAACCTCAAAACTTAGGGACGAGAGCTCCTGGACGGCTCTCTCCAAGAGGAACATATTCTGAAAGACGCCGCCACTCAGGACTACCACGTTCAGCCTTTCCTGCTCACGGATTCGCGCACAGATCTCCCTGATGGCTGCAGCTACGGTATTGTGAAACTTGGCAGAGATTACCGAGGGCGATACCCTTGTCAGCAGATCGTTGACTACACCTCTGATAATATCTCCACCTTGAAGGACCATAGGCTGACCGTCTGCCAGCCCAATGTGATAGTGCTCTTGACACCCCCCGTCGGCGATCATCTCCAGTTCTATCGCCGCCTGGCCCTCATAATTGATGGTGTCCCTAACCCCCAGCAATGATGAGACGGCATCGAAGAGCCGCCCGACGCTGGAGGCCAATGGGCTGTTAATAGACTGCTGGATCATCTGCTTGAGCTGCGGCCAGGGTCGACCCTTAAGCCGTTTGATGAAATCGATCTCGAGGGTCTCCATACCATCGCCGTAAACCTGGTGCAGCCAGGAGGCGGCCATGCGCCAGGGCTCGCGAATGGCCTGCTCGCCACCCGGCAGCGGCGCATACTCCAGATGGGCTGCCCGTACAAAATCTGTGTAGTCGGCAATCAGGAACTCGCCGCCCCAGATGGTGCCATCGGTACCGTAACCTGTCCCGTCGAAGGCCGCGCCGATCGCGGGTCCGGACAGGCCATGCTCCGCCATGCAACTGGCGATGTGGGCGTGGTGGTGCTGCACCCCAACCTTGGTCACGCCTTCCAGCTCCAGAGCGTACTTGGTGCACAGATATTCGGGGTGGAGGTCGTAGGCGACCACCCTAGGGTCGATATCAAACAGACGCTTAAAATGCTCGATTCCTTCCTGGAAGGATAGGAGCGTCTCGTAGTTCTCCAGGTCGCCGATGTGGTGGCTGACAAAGGCGTAGCGTCCCTTCCCTAAGCAGAGGGTGTTTTTAAGCTGAGCACCGCAGGCAAGCGTTGGCTCGGCGAACGCCGCGGCCATCGTGATAGGACTGGGCACATATCCCTTGGAGCGCCGGACAAGCATCTCGCGGCCATTTACCACCCGCGTTACCGAATCGTCAGAGCGCATGTGGATCTCGCGGTTATGAATTAGGTAATAGTCGGCAATGCCGCGAAGTCGCTCTAGGGCTTCGTCATCCTTGTAAACGATCGGCTCGTCGCTGACGTTGCCGCTGGTCATGACCAGGGCTATTTCAACCTCCCGCAGGAGCAAGTAATGCAAGGGGCTGTAAGGGAGCATGAAGCCAAGATAGCGATGACCGGGAGCCACCTCCTGGGCCACTGGATTCGGGATGCGCTGTCGTAGGAGCACGATAGGCCGCTTCCGGGACAGCAGCAGCGCCTCCTCTGCTTCATCGACAAGGCATAAAGCCTTCACATCCTCAATGCGGGGGGCCATGAGGGCGAAGGGCTTATCCTCACGATGCTTCCTGCGGCGCAGCCTGCCCACTGCGTCGTTGTTGAAGGCGTCACAGGCGAGGTGGTATCCTCCAAGGCCTTTCACCGCCACGATGGCGCCTTCCCGCAGCAGCCTGGCCACATGCGAGATGGGCTCCTCGGTCGCAATCTCGCGCCCTTCCCGATCCAGCAGCGTGACGTGGGGACCGCAGCGGGGACAAGCGTTAGGCTGAGCGTGGAAGCGCCGGTCTAGCGGTTCCTCATACTCACGGTAGCAGTCGGGGCACATCGGGAAGACGGCCATGGTGGTGCGCTCGCGGTCATAGGGGACGTCTTCGATGATGGTGAAGCGGGGCCCGCAGTTGGTGCAGTTGATAAAGGGGTAGCGGTACCGGCGGTCCTTGGGGTCAAAAAGCTCCCGCAAACAGTCGTCACAGGTACAGGCATCTGGGGAAATGAGGACGCGCCGGCCTTCCTCGGCTTGGCTCTTCTCAATAGTAAAAGAGCCGCAGCCTTTTAGGGGCAGCGACTCCCAGGAAATCTCCTCAATAGCGGCAAGCGGCGGGGGCTCATTCCTGAGAGCGTACACAAAAGACTCCAGCGCGGAGGGTTCACCCTCCACCTCGATGATCACGCCGGTGGTGTCGTTCAGAATGAAACCCCCCAGGGCATGCTTCAAGGCGAGGCCATAAATGAAAGGACGGAACCCCACCCCTTGCACGATACCCTCCACCAATATGCGTCGGCGTTTCTTCATGGACCCCTGCGGCCTTTCATCAATCGCCCTTCTGCCTTACGGCCGAGCGTCTTTGAACGCTTCGTCTTCCCCTGGCGGGGCGCAGCAATCGCAGTCACAGGAGCATACGGCTGCTACCGGCACTTGCATGCTCTCGTCACCCAGCTTAGGGATTTCTTCCTCAGGCGTGCAGCAAGTGCAGCCGCAACCGCATACTGCCTGCTCTACCTCCACCTTTCTCTCCATATCCCCTAACGCCTCCTCTCGTTCTTGATCTGCAAATTGGGCCTTACTGATGTGACCGCTTCGGCGCCCTCAGCCCCGGTCCCCAGTAGCCGCACCCCATTTAGCTTGTTTATCGCTGCTCGAACGCGTTCGAGAGCCACTTCGACGGCCTCAAGCACCGGTTCAGTGAGCCCACTGCCCAGTTCGTCACAGCACTGAGTCTGGCATCCCACGACTAACACCTTGGGCGGTAATACCCCCAGGGCTTTGGCCAGGATGAACAGTCGTGATAGTTGGGTATCGCATAAGTGTCCAAGGAGGGCGTCCAGCTCGTCTGTGGGAGGGGGAAGGGTGTCGGGGAGCTGGGGCTCCAGCAGGTAGACGGTGCCGGGGGCCCCGCCCCGCTGCACCGCGTCCACCACGATCAAGGCGTCATAACCATCAAGGAGCTTTTGCACCAGGCCGACCCCGCCACCAGTCTCCATGACCTCTACACCAGGCGGTGTACCCTGAGACAGAAGGCGCCGCACGACCTCGATTCCGAAGCCGTCGTCCCCCCGAAGCACATTGCCGACGCCCGCTACCAGCACCTTTGGCATCTCAGCCCTCCCACTTGCCGGGGGCTGAGCCAACGATGCCGCCTTTGTGGGGGATATTCACCGCCACTTGGATAACGCCCTCTGTCACAGCCACCGGGAACAGCTCAAGGTCTACCTCCGGCATATGGCGGTCATCACCTCCCGGGATCGCTTTACCGGTGCGGGCGTCGTAGCGGCAGCCGTGCCAGCGGCAGATGATGGTCTCTCCGCGCAGTTCACCCATGTCCAGGGGCAAACCCCTGCCCTGACAAGCATTCTGGAGAGCGTACACCTCACCATCTACGTTGCAGATGAGGACGTTGACGCCCTCCAGCATTACGCCCTTCATGCTGCCCGGGGACACCTCCTCCAGACAAACGGCGTCCAAGAAGATGGGCTTGCCCGGAGCCTCCGCCACCTCCTCCAGGGATATCAAGGAGGGGCCAGCTGTGGGTGGAGGTGACTCCTCTACTTCCAGGCCCTTAAATCCCGGAAAGCCCTCTTTCAAGGCCTCTTCTACCCCGCGCTGCAAGGTGACCGCCGACCCCGAGCAACCGTTGCAGGAGCCCTTCAAACGCACCCGCACTATCCCCTCTGTCACAGCAAGTACGTCTATCTCGCCGCCATGGGATTGCATGTAGGGCCGCACGAGGTCCAGCGCCTTTTGCACCTGTTGCTCCTCCGTCCGGGGCATCAGGTCGTGCAGCTCTAGTAGCGTGCGGATAACAGGGTCGCTGCGGGCTTGCTCGATGATGCCCCACAGCTTCTTCGATTCCAGAAACTGCATGAGAGCGCGTAGGCCGGGCCGGTGCAGCCGGTCCACGGCGTCTAGCAGTTGGAACACCTTCTCCCGCACCTGCTCGTCGGGGTGCTGTTCGAACTCCTGGATCAACTGGTCGGTTAGGTCGGCTGCGGCCTGGAGCTCGTCCTCAGGTTCGAGTTCCTGCTCCGGCTGGAGTTCCTCTTCGGGTATGTTACCGTTACCCATCAGCGCTCACCGCCTCGGCGCGGGCTGGGCAGCTCTCCAGGGGAGCGCCCGTGCGGCACCAACAGTCTGGCCGGTCGCAAATCCCGTGGCCGCCATGTCCGATAAAAGGCTCGAAGTCATCCACAAAGCGGCGGTGGGCCTCGGCCGTCCCTTCTTCCGTAAGTCGGTAGCGTATCGGCTGGCTGTCCACGACCTCCAGATAACCCTTGCGGGTTAGCTCCGAAAGCTGGCGCTGGAGGTCAGCCTCAGGAACCTGGAGGAAGCGTAGCAGGTCGGCAACCGCAGCCTCGCTGCCAAAGCCCTCCCCCAATAGCCAGTACATGGCCTCCAGGATCTCGTCCTGCACGTAAAGTTGGTGCGCCGCTTCCGTCGCCCAGGCGTCGCCTCTCCCTTGCTCCATCTTAAACTTCCACCCCGGCTCCCGCCTCCCGCCGCACTATCTCGATCACTTTCTCCATAGAAGCATCTACGCTGGGGGTGAAGCCGTCCCCCCAGGACTCATCTTCAGGTTCAACCTCCACTACCAGCGTGTCGGCCGGGAGAACGCCGAAGTAACGGCACACGATGACAGTGCTGTCCAGGCTTACCGTCCCGCTCACTCCCTCGCCGATCCTGGCCTGAATCTCCTCCCCCGCTGGCAGGGGGCCGTCCGGGCGAGAACAGTGAATCATTCCCGGTGCCCGGTCCCGGCGGACGGCTCCCACGAAGATCACCTTCTCGTACTGGCGTTCGCTGAACTGCTGGTAGACAGCGATGGGGCTCTGGCTAAGGTCCGTCACCTCCACCCCCGCCGGCCAGTCCATCTCCTGGAGGCGCTGGATGAGCACCGGCCCGAACGAAAGGTCGTGCAGGAAGGTGTAGCCAACGCCGGCGATGAGTACCCTCACGACACGGCTTCCCTCCTCGCCACTTCATTAGCGCTCCCCAGGAGGTCGGACTCGTCCAGGGTGCAGGCGCAGCTGGTCACGTCCCTTACGATGGTCCGCCCCCCAGCATAGATGTGGGTGGTGCAGGGCATACAGGGGTCGAAGCTGCGGATGGCCCGCTGGATGTCGATGCCCTTGAACTCCTCCGGCGTCGAGAACTGCTCCAGGATGGGGCTGTTCAGTACCGCCTGCTCATAGGCGCCAGGATTGCCGAAGGGGTCCACGGGCGAGGCGTTCCAGGTGGACGGGGTGAGGATCTGGTAGTTGGCGATCTTACCGTTTTCTATGATGATGTGGTGAGTGAGGTAGCCGCGTCCTGCCTCCCAGAAGCCGACGCCCACTTGCGTCCCCTTCTTGGGGACCTCGAACGGTGTCGCCGTCTTGGTTTGCCCTGCCCGAAGCAGCTCGAACGCCTTAAGCACGTTGGCCATGGCGATGAGACACATCCAGGGCATGCAGTAGGCCCGCGCCCGGTTACGCTCGATAGCGTTGAGGGTCTCCGGGATCTTCCACTCGAACTCCATCTCCGGCAGGGTGGTCGACTTGGGCAGCAGCATCTTCAGGCTATGGCCGGTGGACACGATGAACGGGTTCTCCGGCATCTTCTGGGCCAGGGCCGTGGTCCAGAGCCGGGAGTAGCACCCGCTCTCCATGACGGTACGATCCCAGCGGGGCGATGTGGCCCAGCTGTACTTCTCGCGCCAACTCCTCCCGACCGGTTTCGGGATGGTTCGCTTGTTCCACATGTGGTTGGGGCTGATGGGGTTGCCCGCCGGGTCCGTCTTCATAGCCTGGCCGTCCCACTCGTCGTAGAAGGAGTGCTCCACGAACTCCTCGATCCCTATATTGATCTGCTGGAGCTTGGTGGTGCGCAGCTCGCCATCGATGATGACGCCAGGAGTGGCCCAGCGCCGCTCCCCCCACTCGTTGCAGTTGGCGTAGGTCGCGTCGTAGGCCTCGGGGTCATCGAAGCAGCCGGTGCCGATCATATTCTTAGGTCGCATCCCCACCTTGGCGTACTCCGGGTTCTGGGCCAGGAAGAAGTCGAACACGTCGTCCCAGATGGTCACCATCCTCTTCGAGTAGTCGATCAGCTTCATCAGCCGTGTGTAGTAGTTGTTGAAGGCGGTGAAGTCGAGCAGGGTGCTAACGCCGCCCGGCACTAGGGTGGAGGGGTGTGGGTACTTGCCGTACATGAACGCACACGCCTCGCGGGCCACGCGGGTGATATCCAGCGCCTCGAGATAGAGCTTGCCGGTGAGGGGATTCAAGGCGGTCATAATCTCGCCCAGAGTCTGGAAGCCGTGGATATCCTTATGGGGCGCCGAAGTCCGCTGCGCCGCCTCCCAGATCTCCGGGTTGGTGGCTCGGATTACCTGCTCCGAATAGTCGGGGCCGGCCAGAAGGTAGAGATGGAGGGGATGGTCGTACAGGAACTCCGCCGTCTCCCCCAGGTTGCGGGCCACGACGCCCATGGGCGGGGGCACTACCGGAAAGGCCATCTCCAGGGCCATGGAGGCGCAGGTGGAGTGGACGCCGCCGCACACCCCGCAGGCGCGGCTGGAGATGTCGATGGCGTCGCGGGGGTCCCGCCCCTTCAGGATCACCTCATAGCCGCGGAACAGGGTGGCGTAGGAGTGGGCCTCGGTTACCTTCCGCTCCTTGAGGTCGCACATCGTGTGGAATCCCAGGGCACCGGCCACGCGGGTCACTGGGTCGATGGTGTACTCCGTCTCCCCGCCGGCACCACCCTTGAGGGCGGGTATGCCGCTGCCGTGGCCCACCAGCCCCAGGCTCCCCTTCTTGTAGGCGAAGGGCTCCTCTACCCCTTCCTTAAGGTATGCTCTCCCTTGTTCGTCGAACTCGATGGGCAGGTTCTTGAAGCACATGGCACTCCCCTTTCACGCTCAGCTGCCGGCGAGAGCCTTTCCCACTGGATCCAGGGTGCTATCCACCGATCCCAGGTGATCCTTTACCGATTCCAGGCCGCCTGCTAACGAACCGAAGGAACTGTTGACGCCGTCAATGTGCCCGGCAAGTGGCGCCGTCTCCTTCTCGATGGCCCGCACGCCCATGGCGATCTTGTCCAGGGAAGCGCGGGTGCCCTCCAGAGCCCGCAGCACCCGCGACAGCCCCATTATCAGGGCGATCAGCAGGACCCACAGCTCCAGTCCCGATAGAACCGTGGCCGCTATACCCATGACTAACCTCTCCTTTCCACGCTGCTGGCCACCGCTCCCAGTTTCCGTTCGATCGAGGCCGAAACTTCGTCCATGGCCTGCACCGTCGACAGGATACCGCCAGCCACCTTCTCGGTGGTTCCCAGGTTGGCAATGGCCTTTGTGTTGGCGGCGATACCCTGGGCCGCCGGCAGCGTCCTGTTAGCCAGGCCAAGGATGGCGCCAGAGATGACGATTATCCTCAGGAGGATAACCACCACCGCCAGCGTCAGGGGCAGGGCAAGGCCGAGAAAGACAGACCCTATGATGACCTCTGTGTCCATAGTTTCCTCCCTCAAGGCAGGGGTTGGCGGGCGCCCAGGCGGTCGGCCACCTTCCCTAGGCTCGCGTCCGCGGCAACCAGGTGCCCCTCCACTGACCGGAAGCCGCCAGCGATAGCCGACAGGCCCTCGTTGTTAGCCTCCATATGTCCTTCCATCGGGGCCGTCTGTCGGTCGACGACCTTAAAACCGTCGGCGATCTTGCTCAGGGCGCTGTCAACGCTGACCAGGGTTAGTATGATCCACGACACGGTGATCGCCAGGATGGGCACCACCACGGCCGCGTAAATGATACTGAGGATGATTAGGACGTCCATCCTCAACTCCCCCTGCGCTTGAGGGCCTCGCTCAAAGCCCCCAGCTTGGTGTCCATCGACTCCGCGGCGGCGTTGATGGACTGGGCGGTGGTGAGGATCTCCCCGGCCACATCGTTGGTCCGCTCCAGCATCCAGATGGAGACCGTGTTGGCCGCGATGTTCTTGCCCGCCCCCCAGATATCAAGGGCATGGCGGTCAATCTGATAGGCCACCACCACCAGTAGGATAAGCAAGATAGTGGCGCCAGCCAGCCCTCCAAAGCCGATGCCCAGGGCGACCCACCAGGCTTCTGTAGTTATAAGAAACGGCATAGCCTCCCTCCTGTTTAGCGGCTCTTCTGTATCCGCTTGTAGAAGAAATTCACGGCGCTGTCGAAAACCGACGGCGCCCCCCTGGCCGCCCAGCCGCTGGGGACCTCCTTGGTCCAGCGAATAGAGCGGTCCTTGTCCCGCCCGGTTATGGCGCGCAAGGGCCTGATGAAAGTACCGGCTATCCGCTTGGCCAGCAGAGCCGAGATCTCGGCCCCCGGCGGCTTGGCGAAGGCGGGGGAGAACTTATCGGGGAAGCCAGGCATGGTGCAGCCGATGCAGACGCCTCCCATCTGCATGCAGCCTCCTACGCCGTTGATGGCGCCCCGGGAAGCCATGTTGCACGCCACCACCGGGCCCCAGCAGCCCAGCTCCACCAGGCACTCCTTATCTCCGTACTCCTTGGCGAAGATACCCTCCTCGTAGAAGCCGGCGCGGGTGCAGCCCCGGTGCACGGTTTCACCGAACAGCCAGGCCGGGCGGCCCAGCTCGTCAAACTCCGGTAGCGGTGTCAGCCCCTGCAGGAAGAGCAACACGGAGGCCACCGTCTCGATGAAGTTGTCGCCAATGGGCGCGCAGCCGGGAACGTTGATTACCGGTAGGCCGTACTTGCTGCGGAAGTCCTTGCCCAGGTGGTCCATCAGGCCCATGGCACCAGTGGCGTTACCCTCAGCGGCGGGGACGCCGCCCCAGGTGGCGCAGGTGCCGATGGCGAAGACCGCCGCCGCGCCCGGGCAGAGGCGGTCGAGCCACTCAGTCGTGGTAATGGGTCGCCCATTCTCCTCACCGATGGCGATATAGAAGCCGCCGCTGCCTTTGTTGTAAGACCCGTCCTTTATCTGGGCCTCGTTGGTGACGGAGCCCTCCAGCACCACTACGTAGGGCTGCAGCTCGCCTCGTTCGGCGGCGTAGAGTCCCTTGAGGTAATCCCGCCCGGACTCCAGTGACAGGACGGTGTGCCAGAGGACCAGTTGCGGCAGCCCCGGCACTAGCCCGGCCAACAGATGCTCCAAAGGCGGGTTAGTGGCGCCCAACACGGAAATGGAGCAGCCGTCGCAGCTCCCACCAGCAAGCCAGATGACGTAAACCTTCTCCAGCTTGTCCAGCTTAGGCATCACCATCGTCGGCGCTTCTACTGTCGCTGTAGTCATGGTCTCACCTCCTGAGACTATTCTCCGCTTTCCAGTCTTCCGGCGATCTGGGCGATGCACCGAACCGCCGGGGAGTTGCCGTCAATATCCATGGGAGCAGCGCCCGATCTCTGAGCCTCTACTACCACTTCGTCATAGGGGACGCTGCCGATGAGTTTAAGACCCTGCCTGTCGCAGACCTCCTTGATGACAATTTCGTCGTCAGCGCCCCGGATCTTGTTGGCCACCGCGTAGACCCTCGGGATACCCAGCTCGCTTGCCAGGGCCGCCACGCGAACGGCGGTCTCCAAGGATTTGTAATAGGGCTCCACTACCATCAGCATCACGTCCGCGTGCCGCGGTGTCCCCCGTTTCAGGTGCTCCAAGCCGGCTTCCATATCGGTCACCGTCATCAGCGCCTCGTCGCCAGACACGTTCTCCAGGATCGCCCGCACGGTGGCATGGCCGGCGCAGTTGCAGCCGGTCCCGGCGTGATCGACGCCGCCCATCAACACCAACATGACGCCGTCGGGAGCCTTAACCCCAAGCCTCTCACTAATCTCATGGGGGCTCATAGCCAGCCCCACGGCCCTTTTCCCCTCAGGATCTATCCGGTCCACCAGAAGGTTGCCCGGCAGGGCCTCGATCTTGGTCGCCTCTTCGGGAGGGATGCCCAGGCTCACGGCCAGGCAAGGATTCGGGTCAGCATCAATGGCTAGCACCTTCCGCCCCGCTCGTGCCAGGGAGCGAGCCAGGACGGCGGCGACGGTCGTCTTGCCCGATCCTCCCTTGCCAGCCACTGCCACCTTCATATTAGCCCTCGCAAACAAATCGACCGCGCCGTGCCGCGCGGTCCAACCTAAGTTAAGTAGCCTTGGCGCTGCTGTAATCCGGCTCCTTCGCACGTGCTTCCAAGGCACGGAAGCGTTCCAGGTAGTCCGTGAGGATCTGCCGGTTTTCCTCCAGGGTTTGCGCCCAGGCGTGCAGGAGGTCGCGGCCGTCAGCGGTGATGGTGTAGACCCGCCGGGCCGGGCCACGGTCGGAGAGTTCCCAATCGGAGGTGAGCAACCTCTCGGCCGCCATCTGCCGCAGGGTCTTGTAGACCGTGGCCGGGTCGTTAACCTCAAAGCCGAAGGGGCGCAAACGCTCCATCAGCTCATAGCCGTGAGCAGGCGCCTCGGCCAGCAAAAGCAGCAGGCAGGGCCGCGCGAAGTTTTTGGGCTGCCCGCCATCGCAGCGGCACTCGCTTTCCGTCCCATCCACTGCTACGACCTCTTCGAATTCCATTAGCCCTACATAACCCTATTCGAACGTATCAAACTTACATCCGTCTGGCTCGTAAGTCAATAACGACAATTCATGCAGTTGATAGTGCCTTTGTTCCCGAATTGCCCTAGGCCTCGTGGCCTGCCTAACTTCTTTAATCGAGGTATGTGATTTTCCCACCTAAATGGAGAAAAGTCAATATTGACAACCCTCACATCCGTAATATGCTATGCACCTGTCCGAGAGTAAAGTTGCCTCTCGCTGCCAACCTTGAAGGGAGGGATTGAGATGACGTCCGCACTATGGACATTGCGAGGTTTATGGTTTGTGGCTGGCGCATCCCTATTATATGGGGTGGGCTATCGCTTGCAGTTGAGCGGGTTTCCCACCACACCCAACACGGCCCACGTTTTGGCGTTTCCACTTCTGCCGATAATAGCCTTAACTGCGGTCGTCCTGGCGTTAAGGCCCCAGATTTTGAGGCCGCTCCTGTACCCTGAGTCGGCCTGGCTTAGCCTTGCCTATCGGGGCGCTCTACTTGCAGTAGCAGTTCTTTACGAATGGTCGTTTATCTCGGGCCCCATGTGGGATAAGCTGCTCAACGATCCTTCAGGGTTTGCCAGGGGTATGGGTCTGCTCTTCACCGGCGGCGTTGTTTTTCACGCGGTGCTCCAGCACTGGTTCCTGGTCACCGTAACGGGGGGTTTGCTGGCGATATATCCAAGCCTTTTCAAACCCTTAATAGCGCCGCCAGTAGCTGCAGAGGCTCCAGAGGCTCCGGCGCTCTCCCCGGAGAAGGCATCCTGACAGGAGAGGCCGAAGGCGATAGGCGCCTCGAATCGGCGGCTCATCTTCTTACAGGCGCTTGCTACTGGAACGCTGCTACTGGCCATCTCCAGGGGGAGCTTCCTGGGGCTCGGCGTGCAGCCGCCCACGCCGGAGTGGGGATCGATGTTAAACGATAGGTGTCCTTTCCCTATAGGTACACCGCAGTTGATGATTTACTCCGGCGCCGCAATCACCTTGGCCGTGTTCGGCTTCAACCTCCTCGGAGACGGCCTGCGGGACGTTCTGGATTCCCGCCTTTAAGGTTGATGGATATAATACTTCGCCGCGCCTGGGCTCGGACAAGCCTGCCTAACGACCGAACATTTAGCTCGACCCGATCCTCGGCGGAGCACCACCGGCCTCACCCAACCCTGCGCGACGCCGCGGCGGAACCGATGGCGATGCTTCAAAGCGCATCCTGCCCGTCACCAGGAACATCAGGCCACCGAAAAACACCACCAGCCCCCCGATCCCAACCAACAACCAGGGGATGGCATTCAAGTTCGGCTGTATCCCATTTAAGTGCTGGAAATTGACCCGCTGGCGCTCGGTCACATCTACGATCCTCGTATCTAAGTATTCCCCTATACCGGGGATTCCCGGCAGTGGCTGCTCATTCACGTCCGTCAATCCTGTCTCCAGCGTGTACCATCCACCAGTGATGGTAGGCAACCCGTCGATGGCACTCTTCAGCCTTGGGAAGTTCGCGTCCAGGGCCGCTGAGACCTCATCCGGAGTCAAATTGAGGATCTGGGCAAGGAAGGCAATCAAGTCCGGCAACTCTGCCGTGACATCTTCCAGCGGTATCGCCAGGAGCAAGGCTGTCGTATGAGGGAAGTTCTCCTGCAAGGCCGCTAGGACCTCCGCCTCGGACAGCCCCGTTTGTTGGGAAACGAAGGCGATCAGTTGGGGCACCTCTGCCGCGGCCCCGCCCTGCTCGGTCATTATCGGGTCCAGGACGCCGTTTACTGCGAGGTTAACTGCATCAGAGGCGTTCCGCTGTGCCACTACCTGATCATCCCTGAAAAGATGCTCGGCGTCGTCCAGCACCTTTTGCCCATCGTCCATACGGTGAAAAAGCTGGAGACCGAAGACTAGGCTCAGCACGAGCACGCCGACCAGTACTACAATCAGCCACGCGACCCGCATCAGCAACATGGCGAACTCCTTTCTCTGCTATCTCTTGACCGGGATGGACCTCAGCCGCAAGATGGCCAAGCCATGGCAACCGCGATGACGCCGGCCTGACCAGCCGGTGGTCAGCAATAATAGCAGTTTGCCGGGTTTTTTGACAGGGGCCGCTAAATTAAACTGAAGGCAGGGCGGCGCAGCAAATGAGCGAGGATATCCTGGGAGAGTGGGGCACATTCGTATTTCTGAGCGAGTATCCGAATATGGCCCCCGTGTCCCAGGATGCGTCTACCGCCGTTTACCAGGTTGAAGGGTTTATAGAGCGATGCGGCGAGCCTATAGTACTCGCCCCACCCGCACGATGGATCCTGCGGATGGAGTCTCCCAACCGCGCCGCCCTGGAGGAGGCGACCCAGACGCTGGTATCGCAATGCGGACGCCCGCTCATCGGCGTAACCCAACATCTTCACTACACCACGGCCGACCAACAAGCCGAGCTCCTTCGGGTATCAGCGCAGCCGGTCGATGCATCGGGTACAGGGGTTGCTGTTCTCATCCCCATCGCCAAGTCCGATGCCTGGTGGCAGCTGCCTCACGATGAACGGCAGCGCCACTTCCTTCAGACGGAAAGGACCGAAGGACACACCGCGATCGGCCTCCGGTATGCGGATCGCATCTACCGCAAGCTTTATCACTCACGCTACATCCACCCGCCCCAGGGTTTCGACTTTCTCACTTACTTCGAATTCCCAGAGGATCTCGCCGAAGATTTCCGGGCGCTTCTCAGCAACCTGCGCGACCCCGAACTGAATCCGGAGTGGGCGTTCGTTAAGCGCGAGATTGAGATATGGTTGCGAAAAAGATGAATCGAGGCCACCATCAGCATTGCTCTCAATAGGGGGGATGCAATGAAGTTTTTGGTGATATGGTCATTACACAAGAATCTCCTTAGTCCGGATATGATAAAGGCTGTTCTTAGACAGCCGGATTACGCTCAAAAGTTAGAAGCAGAAGGCAAAGTAGAGAAACGATACCACATTGTCGGCGGCCACGGGGGAGCCTGGATCTACAGCGTCGGTCGAATGAGGAGTTGGAGCGGTTGTTGGCGTTATCCCCTGTGTACAACTGCGCAGAGTATAGAGTCTATCCGCTGGCAGAGATGGGGGCCGAAACCTACCTGGTTCAGGAGGAAAAGTAAGTTGCGTTAAACCCACTGCGGACGCGGCCAGACACGCTTGCCTGATTCCTCGTCGACGATGTTAATGGCTTCCGTCGGGCACTCTTCCGCCGCGAGAAGCAGCATTCGGTCGGATGCACCCTGCGGAGCCACCACTGTGGACTTCCCTTCTTCATCGAGCTGAAAAACCTTGGGCTCGATCCGGGTGCAGCAGGCAAAGCCCCGACAGCGATCCCTATCGACGGTCACCTTATATGGCATGGCCCTTCACCCCTCCGGCAGGTAGTTTCGGAGGGTAGCCGCCAAGGCGCCCGTCGTGAAGGGGCGGGTGATGACGGCGTCTGCACCCCGCACCTCCCCTGCCCCCTCTCCCAACAGGGCTACGATGGGAAGAAAACGGCCGCAGGCGGCTCGCATGGCAGGGATCGTCTCCTGGTCCGCCCTCTCCACATCGACAACCACTATGGCGGGAGCCAAGTAGCCGATGTCAACGCAAGCGGTCGTTTGGCTCGACTCCGGGATGACCTCGCAGCCCACCATCTCCCCCTTGAGCGCCTCCGATAATGTTGGCTCAACATCCATTAGGACGATACGAGGGGGAGGAAGGTCAGATGGAGGCCGCTCCTCCACCACTCGTCGCGCGAGCTCCAGCTGGAGACTCACCGACAACTCCTCAGGCTCCTCCGAGCGGCCGCCATATACTGCGGCCTGCTTGCCCTCTGCCCACGGACGAAAGGCCTCCTGAGCCTGATCTCTATCGGTGGCCCAAACCTCCCAGGAGGCTCCTATTAGGGAGGCAGCCTGTAATGTCACCATATCAGCCAAGGGTGGATCTCGATCTACCCGAATAAGACTCTCACTTCGTAACACGGCCTTAAGTCCGTCGGCAAGGCCATCCGTCGTCGCCGAATAGGAGTCGGCGCGCACGAGAAAGGCGTTGTCACCGAGACGGATCGCGATAGTCCACCATCCTAAGGCGTAGAGCACCCGCGTCTCGATATGGAGACGGTCGGACACGCCGTGTGTGGCACCTGCGGCGAAAGCCTCCAAGACAACCTTGTCGCTGGAAAGCTCAATGCCGCTCATGTCTACCGCCCTGCCTCTGTTCCAGCGTTCGGTGCCACTCCCCTCGCCAAAGAGGCCTTCAGTATATCAAAACGCCTTTCTGTCGCACAATATGGATACCGCTGGGCTCACGCCTTCCTTCGCTTCTGCCGTCTTAGATCTCACCCCACCATTGCCGCAGCATATCCAATACTCTCGTCCGCTGGGGACCGTATAATTCCCAGGCCACCTGCGCTAGGTCTTCCCGCCCTGACACCTGGTCGGAAGGAGGGAGATTATTCACCGCCTCCACGTGTGCCTTGAGAACCGCTTCCATCTGGTGAGTGGGCCGCTCCAACAGGGTGTGCACCTCCCTTTGGACTACTTTGCGGCGGTGAAGGGCCTCCAGCCCCAGGAGAGCATCTACCCACTGGGCGACCATTCGCTGGCGGGCATCCGGGCTAATCTTGGTCCAGTGATCGACCTGCTCACGCATGATAACTACGCCCTCCTCATCGTCGCCAGCGGCCACCAGGGCGACCAGGTGGTCCGTTGCTGTCCCGGGGTGTCCCACCTCTGCCAGCCGGCCTAGCGCCCGGCTGAGGTTCTCCTCCACTTGCGCTCTTTCCAGAGCACGTGAGTCAGGATCGAGGGATGCCAACGCTTCCTGAAAAGCACCCACCGCTCGCCGCAGGTCAGTGGCAACATCCGCTTCCCTTCGGACGTACGCCAAACCCAAGTTATTCTTAATGATTGCGTATTGTGCAGGCATTTCGGCTTTCCGAACCACCCGTAGCGCTTCGGAGAAGGCGGCGATGGCCTTCTTCAGGCTGTCAGGTTGAGCAAGCGCCATCCAGGCGATGCCCAGGCTGTTATAAACAAGAGCCGTCTGGTCTATCGCTGCCGCGGCCATGTAGGTGCCGATCGCTTCCTCATAACATTGGATGGCGCGGCGGAGGTTCTCCTCAGCATCTCCTTCCGGGAACTCGGCGTGGGCGAGGCCAAGGTTATACTGGGTAGCGGCGTGCTGGCGGGGAAACCGATCGCGTGTGAACACGGTTAGTGCCTCGTTATAGGCAGCCATCGCCCTCCGCAGGTTCTCGGCCCGATCCCCTTTGGGCAGCTCAGCGTAGGCGAGGCCGAGGTTGTTCTGCGTTGCCCCATATTCCTGCGGCCTCTTCTCCTTGTCCAGAACGGCCAGCGCATCCTGGTAACAGCCGATAGCGCGCTGAAGGTTCGCGACACGATCGCCTGGGAGCTCGCGGTAGACGATGCCTATGCTGTTCTGAACCCTGGCGTACTCGCCGGCAAAGCCGTCACGGTCGAAGACGGTCAGCGCCTCATGGAGGGCGTCGAGCGCCTTCCGGAGATTTTTTGGCCTGTCGCCCACGAAAAGGTCGAGATAGGCCAAGCCCAGACGATACTGAAGCATTCCATGGTAGACGGGGAATTGTTCTTTGGGATAGCTCGACAGCGCCTCTTCGAACGAAGCGATCTGCGAAAGCGGGTCCGTTTGTCTCGCTGGCCCCACCCCTTGATTCATCTGTGTCCCTTATGGTACGCGCGTTTGTCCGCCACGCCGACGGCCGGCGGTCATGGCGCCTCCATTCTAACGCTCCTACCTCGTCCTTCACTATACAGGCCCTTGAAGTCGCCCCGGCCAGCGCCCTGTGGCAGACCTGGCACACGGGCAGCACGTCACGGTGCCGGGACGCGGCGTCGCCTGGGTCGCCGTTCAGGACGGTCAGCGCGAAGTTGACGCCGAGCGCGGCCACAAAAAGTGCAGAGCGCCATAAGGCGCATCCTTGTCTCCGGCAGCCCGAAGTCCAGTCGGTGTTTGGCTCCAGAAGGCACTAGTTATTTTGAGTACGATAATTACCCTTCCCGTACACATTCAATACTCCAGCGCCCCGCCCGTCTAAACTCGCTCCGGCAGGGTCGCTGTCAATGTGGTAGCGCTCCAGCAAAATGATAAGCCTCTCAGCGCTTGTCGCCATTTTGTCGCCATGCTGGGCGACAAGCCTTGGGACGAAAGGCGGCGGGACGGGACGAGCGTGACAGTTTTCAGATACGAAACCGGCACCAGCATGGCGTGGTGGGACGGGCCAGGACGAGCGGTCGCGATCTTTTAATCCGGGAGTCGTGGGTTCGAATCCCACCGAGCCCTCCATCCTCCAATATGTAGAGCCGTACGGCCAAGATGCCGTCTCCAACCGCTGGACTCCCGGACCACTAATCCGGGAGTGTCCCTCCCTCAGGGCCCTACAGACGGCTGAA
>CAJXNA010000007.1 GCA_913056415.1 uncultured Chloroflexota bacterium
GATGAACACCTCTTCCCCGAGTACGGGCGAGTCCGCTATCGGGTTGGAGAGGACGGTCTTGCCCAGCGCTTCGGGGGCTGACCACACGCGGTCGCCATTCTCCGGATTGAGGCCGTACATGCCCCCTTTGCGGTCCACGATCACCAGGACATCCGTGGCGAGAACCGGGCTGGAGCGCAACGGCTCCGGCTCCTCGGCCTCGAACGACCACAGTTCCTCGCCGGTCTCCAGGTCGATGGCGTACAGGAGGCCGTCCAGGTTGGGGGCGTACACGGTCTCGTCCAGAACGAGAGGTCTGCCCCAGAACCAGTTGTCGGCCTTGAACGGCCAGCCTTCCCTCTCCACGCCGGTCTCCGCGTCTACGGCGTGAAGACTGCGGCCGATGCCGCCGACGAGGATGGCGCCGTCGGCCAGCACTGGGTCCGATATCAGGCCGCCTCCCGCTTCAAACGGCGCATCCCAAATCGGGTCAAGCGTCTCGGCGTCCAGGGCGTAGAGCTTGCCGTTAACGGAGGCGACGTAGATGACACCTTCCGCAAGCAGCGGCGCCGCCCATATGCTATCGCCCGCGTCGAAGGGCGTGACCTTCGGCCGTCCGGTCTGCGGGTCCAGGGCGTAGAGGATACCCTTGTCAGTGGCAGCGTAGACCGCCGTTTCGCTGGCGGCGAGGCCGGCGATAATGGGGCCGTCCGCGTCGAACGACCATAGTACGCTGCCGTCGTCCAGGCTGAGCGCGTAGACGTCGCCGCTGTAGCCGGCGAGATAGACGGTATCACCGATGACCGGGGGGGTCGTGTAGATCGCTTCCAGGTCTATCTCAGGATCTTCCTGCCCGGTGGGGAACGTCCAGATGATGGAGAAGTCCTGCGCGTTGAGCGCGGAGAGCTCGCCCTTATCAGTGCTGACCACGAGCAGGTCGTCGGCGGCGACTGTGGGGCCGGCCCAGCCTTCGGGGTTGTTGAAGCCAACGCAGGCAGCGGCGGCGAGCATGGCGAGGACGAGAAGCGCCAGGCCTAGGGGCGGGTGGGTGCGTGTTATGCGCCGGATATTTATCCTCCTTGACAGCGGCCTCAACGAAGCGGCCTATTGAGCGATAGTTTTCCTGTCCGCTTCGCCTCCGGGCACGGGGTCGTAGCCGCCGGGGTTGAACGGGTGGCAGCGCAGGATGCGCCACAGGGTGAGGAAGCCGCCTCTGAGTAGTCCATACCTCTCTATGGCCTCGTAGCCGTAGTGGGAGCAGGTGGGCTGGAAGCGACAGGCCGGCGGGCGTGTCGGCGAGACCGACCCTTGATACCAGCGGATGAGGGCCAGAACCGATCGCTTCAAGGGTGCTTCTCCTGCCCCGAGGCGGTGGGGTCCTCAGAGAGGATGCCGGCGCGGGTGAACAGGTTGGCTACCGCTGCTTTCAATTGGTGGAAGTCGGCCTGGGCGGCGGGGGCGCGGGCGGAGATGACGATGTCCCAGCCGGGGCGGGTGGTCAGTCTGCCAATGCCTTCTCGCAGGCGCCGACGGACGCGGTTACGCACCACCGCTTTGCCCAGGCGTTTGCTGGTGACGAATCCGTAGCGGTTGTGCTGGAGCTGATTAGGCACGCTTCTTAGCACTAGCAGGCGGCTGGTCAGGAGCTGACCTCTCTTGAATACGGTGTCGAATTCCTTGCGCCTCCGTAGCCGGAGCTGTTTGCGCACGGCCGCGCTAGCCCGGCGGTCCGCCCGATCAGACGGCGAGCCGCCGCCGCCCCTTGAGGAATCGGCGCTTGAGTATCGCCCGACCGTTGCGGGTTCTATTCCTGCCCATAAAGCCGTGTCGGCGCTGGCGGCGTCGCTTCTTGGGCTGGTAGGTACGCTTGGGCACAAGGCTCCTCCAATGGCCAACAGGAGGCCAACAAAACGGCGCCCCGCCTTGGACGGGGCACGGCGCAATTATACGAGCCCCCAGGTTGGCGGTCAAACTGAGCGGTGGTCACGGCAGCGGCAGCGTTGGCCCCTCGGCCAGGCCGTAGGCGAGGCGGTAGCGGGCGTAGTGCTCCAGCACCAGCTGAACGTAGGCCCTGGTCTCGCTGAAGTCTATCGTCTCCAGGAGCACGTCGGGGTCGCCCGCGGCGGCTTCCTGCCAGCGCAGTGAGTTGCCGGGGCCGCCGTTGTAGGCGGCCAGCGCCGCCGGGATGTCGCCGGCGAACAGCTCCAGTTGGGAGCCCAGGTAGTGGGCGCCGAAGCGGAGGCTGACGGTGGGGCGGAGCAGGTCGGAATAGGCAAAGTCGGGTTCGTTTAGCTGGCCGGCGATCTCGTCCGCGGTGGTGGGGATGACTTGGGTAAGGCCCAGGGCGCCGGCGAACGATTCGGCGTCCGGCTGAAAGAAGCTCTCCTGGCGGATTAAGGCTAGGAGGAGCAGAGGCGGGAAGCCGTTGGCCTCGGCCGCAGCTGTCGCCAGGTCCAGGTAGTCGCTGGGGTAGGCGAGCCGCAGGATATCGGGCGGCGCGTCGGCGCGGTCTCCGATGAGGCGGGAGGCGGCGCGGGCGGCGGCGGAGACCTGGCCCTGGTCGTCGAGGGCGCGGGCGAGCCGGTACAGCGGCCAGGGCTGGCCGGCGAGGTCGTTAGTTAGGGCGGCGAACTGGTCATCCGCCTCGTCTTGAAGGCCGGCGAGGAGCAGCTCCAGCCCGCGGCGCCAGGGGGAGTCGTCGGTCAGCTTCGGGGTCGCCGCTGTGTCCTCCGGCCCGGCCCAGGAGGCGAGCCAGGTTTGAACCGCGGTCCAGTCCGTCGCCGGCGTCTCGGGCACGGGTTCGTCTAATGGGAGCGGCGGTTCGGCCTCCAATATGGCCACCGCTCGCAGGCCGAAGTAGCTCCAGGGCGCGATCTGTGAGGCCTCGGTCAGATGGAGGTTCGCCGATTGGGTGTCACCGATGGCGAGAGCGGCCTGGGCCAGCCAGAAGCGGGCGCGGGCCGTATCAGGGGCTTCGGCGGTCTCCAGATAGCGGGTCCAGTGGAAGCTGGCGTCCGCGATTCGGCCGGCGCGAAACCGGAGGAGCCCGGCGCGGAACAGCGCCTCGGGCGCACGCTCCGAGGCAGGCGAGGCGTCCCCGAGGCCAACGTAGGCGGCCACAGCCTCGTCCGTGCGGCCCAGCGACTCCAGGAGCAGGGCTCGTGCCCACGCCGTCTCCCCGAACAGGAACTCGTCCTCCAGGCCCTCCAGAGCTACTAGGGCCGCGTCATACTCTGTCAGGGCCTCGTCCGGCTGGCCCGCGCGCTCGGCCAGGAGGGCTAGGTAGTAACGGCCTTCCGCCTGGCCGGCGGCGCTCGTGTCCTCCTCCAGAGAAATCCGGAACGTCTCCTGGGCCTGCTCGTTGGATCTGTGTCTGAACAGGACTACGCCCCGATCAGCAATGCTCAGGGCGGGCGCGGGCGCATACTGAGGCAGGCCCAGGGACTCCAGCGCGCGAGGGTGCCAGGGATAGTCGCGCGCCAACGTGACGAGCGCCTCCTGGGCGCGCTGACCTTCGTTGATATGGCTGGCTAACGCGAGCAACTCCCACAGCGCCTCCCCGCGCTCGAAGGGCGTAGCAGCCTCTGTGCTGAGGCGCTCCCTGGTGGCGAGAGCTTCATCCATGCGTTGTGCCGTCTCCTGGCTGCGGGCGAGGGCGAACAGCGCCTCCGTCTCCTGCGGCGGCGGTAGCTCCTCCGTGAGCGCCAGATCCAGCTCCTCGATGGCAGCGGAGTCGTCGCCGTCCACTGAGAGCGCCGACGCCAGCTTGAGGCGGGCGTGGGCGGTAGCGATGCCGTCGCTCTCGATGTACTCTTCAAGCGACTCACGGGCTTCGCCGGCCTGTCCCGCCTTCTGTTGGGCGGCGCCGAGGAGGAGCAGCGCCGGCCCCCGTTCCTGCGGTGGCGGTTCCGAGTCCAGGAAGGCGATCATCGCCGCGGCCGCGGCCTCGAACTCGCCGCGGTCATAGTGGATGTGAGCCGCGCTCTGGACGGCGCGTCGCCACTCCGCGCCCGCGCTCGACTTGGCGACTGCGTTGTAGATGGCGAGCGCCTGCTCCACGTCGCCGTCGTGGAGCAGCTTATCGGCGAGGTCAAGATCAAGGGGGACGTCGAGCGGTAGCGGAGAGGCGGTGGACGCCGGCGTGGCGGTGGGCGGCTGGCCACCACCGAGACAGGCGGCGGCTAGCAGGAGGGTGATTATCGGTAAGAGAAGGCGCGCCGACAGGCGTTTGCAGTCGGTTTCATCGCCTGTGGGGTGCGTTCCGTAATCCGTTGACAACCCTCCGAATCCGATGTTACGCTAGCTTCGTTCCGTGCGGCAATCTTGGTCTCCCTTCCTGCGCGCCCATGAACTTCATCCGATGCACGATAGTCGACCGTCATGGCGTGGTGAGCTTCGTCGCTCACGGCGACGCTCTTCCAGCGCTGGTGGCGGCCTGCGCGGCCGGCCCGGCCGACCTTGAGGAGCTGCTGGTGCTGAGCGAGCCGTACTACAGGAGCCTGCGTGAGTATGTGAACGCTGGCCTTGCCGTGTTCGATGAGCTGAACGTGCCCGGCCGTTACGGCGCTATCCATGAGACGCTGCGACGTACTCCGCCCCACGAGCAGCCTGTGTTCCGTGTTGTGGACGGCGTGACGCGGGAGGCCAGTCTGCGGCCGGTGAAGGCGGGCGCCATCATCTTCAACCTTAGAGCCAGGCGCATCGTCCAGCTTATGAACTCATACCGCGAGATCCGTCGCAGCGGCCACGCCCACATCTTCGATGGCAGCGGCTACACGGAGACGGTTTTCAGCTACCGGCTGCCGAAGGAGTGGGCGCTTGTCCCTTAGATTGAGCGTCGAGAAACTTTTCACCAAGGCCAGCGTTGTAGAAAATTGGAGAATGCATGGCTCTTGATAGCCCGCAGACCAACGGCTTGTGGGGGCGTCCTCTCTGGGCAGAGATAGACCTGGACGCCCTCGCTTATAACGTGGCGTCCCTGAAGGGCCAGGCCGGCCCGGCGGCGATGGCGGCGGTGGTGAAGGCGAACGCCTACGGCCACGGCGCTCTCGGCGTGGCCGGGACCGTGCTGGAGGCGGGGGCGGACCGGCTGGCGGTTATCTGCGTGGACGAGGGGGAGCAGCTGCGCCGGGGCGGCATCACGGCGCCGATCCTGATTATGGGGCACTCGCTTGTCAGCGATGCCGGCCGCATCGTCGAGATGGAGCTGACGCCCACGGTCAACTCTCTGGAGATGGGGCAGGCGCTGGCCCGTGAGGCGGAGGCGGCGGGCGTGCGGCAAACCGTACACCTGAAGGTGGATACGGGGCTGAACCGGTACGGGCTCAGTCCGCAGGAGATCGTCCCTCTGGCGGAGGCGCTGCGAGAGATGACCGCGCTGGAGGTTGAGGGCGTATTCACGCACTTCGCCAGCGCCGATGACGGCGACAAGCGGTTTACTCTTGAGCAGTACACTATCTTCCGGACAGTCGTTGATAAGCTGCCCTGGATCCCCAAGCGGCACGTGTCCAACACGGCTACCCTGTTGGACAGGCCGGAGATGGGTTTGGACCTGGTGAGGCCGGGGGTAGGTATGTACGGCCTGTACCCTTCGCAGTACGTGAGCCGGTCACTCAAACTGAGGCCGGTGCTGAGCCTGAAGAGCCGCATCGCCCGTCTCACCCCCATCGCTGCGGACGATAGCGTGAGCTACGGGCGCACCTGGCGGGCCAACCGGCCCAGCGTCATCGCGTTGGTGATGTGCGGTTACGGCGATGGCCTACCGAGGGTACTATCGAACCGCGGCTCGGTGCTGGTGCGGGGAAAGCGTGTGCCCATCGTCGGCCGCGTATGTATGGATATGTGTATGGCGGACGTGACGGATGTGCCGGACGTCGCCGAGGGGGATGAGGTGGTGCTCATCGGCCACCAGGGGGAGGCGGTCATAACGGCTGATGAACTGGGAGAGCTGTGCGGCACCATCAGCTATGAGATTCTGTGTGGGATTTCGGCCCGGGTTCCACGCCTGTATCTGAAGTCGGGCCGCCTGATTGGGGTGGAGACGCTGACGACGCCGATGGCGCGGAAAGCGCCCGTGAGCGCCGGCTGACCGCCGGCATGTGTTGACCGCAGAGATTGTGGAACCTCCTAGAGTGACAGTGAGGGGAGTAGCTACGCAGTGAGCCCGGATCACCAGTCCTTCGAGCGGCCGCCGCGTCCGGGCGGGGGAGAGCCTGAGGCGCATAAAGGCCGGCGCTTCAACCCCTTGCTTATCTTCGGCATCGCCCTCTTCGCTGTCGCCGCCTTCTATGTCCTCCTCATCGTAGTGACCATCGCCGACGATATCTTTCTCCCCGGCAACGAGTTCGGGGGGATCGGCATCAATCTTCCCTTCGTGGAAACCGATCAGCCAGACGTGGCCGACATCAACCAACGGATCAACATCGTGTTCCTCGGTCTTGACCGCCGGTTGGGCGTACCGGAGCACACGGCGGCCCGCACGGACTCCGTGTTCGTCCTCACCATCGATCCGTTCAGCAAGACGGCCGGCGTGTTCTCAATTCCCCGCGACCTGCTGGTGGAGATACCGGACGGCTCAGGCGGCTACTATACGGATCGTATCAACGTTGTCTGGGAGACGGGCGAATTCATCTACGACGGGTACGACGGAGGGGGAGCAGGCCTGGTCAAGGACACCATCGAGCATAACTTCGGTATCCCCATCGACAACTACGTGATCCTGGACTTCGCGGACTTTATCGATCTGGTGGACGAGGTTGGGGGCGTTGACATAGACGTGCCGGAGTACGTGGCCGATTTCGATTACACGGAATACGAAGGGGCTAGCGGCTACGTCGTAGAGTTCCTTCCGGGTCCGGAGCACATGGATGGGCAGAGGGCTCTGGCCTACGCCCGCATTCGCAAGGGCTCCAACGACTTCAAGCGCATAGAGCGGCAACAGTTGGTGATCCAGGCAACGGCTGACAAGGCCTTCAGCCTGGATCTGCTCTTTGATCCAGCTAAGGCCCTGGACCTCTACGGCAAATTCAAGAGCGCTGTGCAGTCAGACATCAGCGATCTGCGCGTCCCGGGGCTGGCGAAGCTGGCGCAGCAGGTGGGCAGCGACAACATCCGAATGATCTCTCTGGCCAGCGCCACTTACCCCTGCGGGAGCGGCTGCTCGGGCGCCGTCTTGCTTGCCGATTGGGACAAGGTGGAGGAGCTGAAGGCGCAGGTGTTCGCGGACGGGAAGATCCAGGCGGAGGGGGCGCTGGTTGAGCTCCAGAACGGGACCGGCCAGCAGGGCCTAGACGAGGAGTTCGCCAGCCTTCTACGAAGGCGGGGCATCTCCGAACAAGACCTGCTGCTGAGCGATGCTGTCGCCGTCCGAAGTCGGACGCTGATAGTGGACCTGAGCGGTAAGGAGTACACAGCGCAGAAGCTGGCGGAGTGGCTGAACCTCCCCGGCGACAGGATCGTCGATATTTCCGATCCCGCCGCCGCCGGCTTCACCGGGTCCACAGGCGATATCGTCGTGGTCCTCGGCTCCGACGCCCGCCTAACGACGGCCGTCCTCCCGACGGGGAACTAGCTCAGCTACAGCGCCAGCTTCTCAGTATTCTGTTTTTCGCGCGCTTAGCGCGGGTCTGCGGCTCTAGGCCTGGCCGAACCAACTTCCCATCTGCATGAGGACGCCCATGTCACCGGTAAAGGTGAACTGGCCGCTCATGAAGGCGGTAGCGCCGTCCAGCTCGCGGCGGGTGATCTTCAGCCAGATGTCGGACGCGGAGTTGATGGTGACGGTGGCGTCGTCCGTCTCCCCCTCCTCCATGGTGCACTTGCCGTCGCCGACCTTGCAGATCCAGTTGCCGGGCTCATCGCCGGTAAACTTGTACTGAATCGTGGCGGTCACCCCGGCGGCCTTGTCGGGCTGGAAGGCTTCGGGCGTGCGCTCCATAGCCTCCCTGATCGTGCTGGGCAGTTCCTGCTCTTGGACCATTTGGACCTCCTTCTTCTAGCGTTTGCTAAGCTAGAGTAAAACCCGCACTAGAATATCACCAAAGACTTCAATCCGTCCATACCCAGACGCGATTCGTAGGCTTTTGTCCCCTCTTCAATCGGGAAACGGTGGGTGTTGACCTGCGCCGCCTGGGGGATGACGGTGAGCAGTTGGAGGGCGCGCCGGTACTGATCCGGTGTGGCGTTCTGGCTGCCGGTGATGTTGATCTCGCTGTAGTGGATGACGTTGGGGTCCAGGGCGACGGAGCTGTTGGGCGGGAACCCGCCGAACAGGTTGACCGTCCCCTGACGCCGCACCGCGGCCAGGGCGGGCTCCACCAGCGCTGGCACGCCTGTCGTAACGACGACGGCGTCCACTCCCAGACCGTCGCTGGCCTCCAGCACAGCGCTCTGGATGTCGTCCCGCGCGGGGTCGAGGGTGAGGCTGGCGCCGAACCGTTTGGCTTGTTGGAGACGACCTTGGTTCACCTCACTGACGATGACCGTGGCGGCGCCCAGGGCACGCGCCAGCATCAGGTGGAGGAGGCCCATGGGGCCGGCGCCCAGCAGGAGGAGCGATCCTCCCGGTGTCAGGCGGCACGCCTCCAGCGAATTGAGGACGCAGGCCAGCGGCTCCGTGAGGGTGGCTACGTCCGAAGGCAGCCCCTCCGGCACTGGAAACACGTGACCGAGGGAAACGATGGAGGCGGGTACGAGAAGCAGCTCGGCCAGGCCGCCGTTCTCATCGTAACCCAGGGTGGTGCGCTTCAAGCAGCGGTTACGCAGACCGCGCAGGCAGTAGAAGCAGCGGCCACAGGCGATGATCGGGCAGAGAGCCACGCGCTGCCCCTTCGCCAAGCCGTCGACGCCTTCGCCGAGCTCGGCGATGACGCCGACGTTCTCGTGGCCGGGTATGACGCCGATCTTGGCCTTCTTCTCTCCCTTGTAGACGCGGATATCGGATTGGCAGAGGCCGGTCGCTTCCATACGCAGGAGCAGCTCGCCGGGGCCGGGCTGGGGTTCGGGTACCGACTCCACGCGGACGTCGCCGGGGCCGTAGAAGACGCAGGCCTTCACAGCGCTGTCATGACATTCTAAGGGGCACGGCTGGCGGTTGCGGTCACTGAGAGGGCGAAAGGACCATGCCAACCGATATCGAGGTAGGACGGAGAGGCTGTGGCGGGGAGATCAGCGCGGATGGAGTCTACTTCAGCGGAGACGACCATGAATCAGCCTCGCCAACGGCGGCACGGGGAGCGCGCGACTACTTTTTGGCTTTCTTCGCCCTGCTGGCCTTGGGCTTGGCAGTCTTCGTCTGGCGCCGCTTCGGTTTCTCGGCCTCCGCCGGGGAGGCCTGAACGGCGGCCACGGCGGCGTTGTACTTCAGCACCAGGCGTGACTTACGTCGCGCGGCGGCGTTGGCGTGGATCACGCCTTTCTTGTCGGCCCGGTCCAGGTTGCTTAGCGCGGCGCGGACGGCCAGGCGGGCGGCCTCAGGGTCACCGGCGGCGATGGCGGCCTCAGCCTTCTTGACGATTGTCCTGGTGGCGCTGCGCACCATACGGTTGCGCAGGCGGTGCTTCAGGGATTGACGGTGGGCTTTTGCGGCGGATTGAGTAGCCAATTCTCCTCCTTGGCAGTAGTGGGCAGATTCATGATACGGGTCGGGGTCTAAGTTTGTCCAGCCTGCCGCTGCTGGGCGCGAACGCCGGACTAGGTGGGCCAATTTTCGGCTGGAGGGAATGGGACCGCATTCTTCACGTGAATAATTAAGGAGAGTAATAATCTATTATTGATTTTCTTGACATTACCTTCTATAATGCGTCCACCTCGCCACCTCTTTTCGGTAAGCCAGCCACTGTTGTCGTCTAGCCGATAGGAGATCGCCCGTGACGCACGTAGACAAGGCGCTAGTCTGCCGCGATTGCGGCACCAGTTTCACGTTTACGGCAGGTGAGCAGGCGTTCTACGCCAGCCGCGGCCTCATGAACGAGCCCGGGCGCTGCCCTAGCTGTCGCAGCGCCCGCAAGGCGGGGGGCTCCGGATCCCCGTTCGGTGATGGTTACGTCCACTACGGGCCGTTCGCCAGCTTCAGCGGACGGACGCCGCGGCAGATGCATCCGGCAGTCTGCGCCGAATGTAACCAGATGACGGAGGTGCCGTTCCTGCCCAGGGGCGATCGACCCGTATACTGCTCCGACTGCTTTAACAGCATTCGCCAGGCCAAGAGCGGCCAGCCGGAGGCCGGTTCCGGCAGGGTTCGGCGCTCGCCCTAGGCTACTGCGTTTGACGCGATAACGGTCTCTCGCTACACTAAGCCTCACAACCGAAGATTAAGGCGAGGACGGAGATGAGTAGGGCGCCGCGGGCCGGACAGCGAGTCCGGATCGGTGCAAGCGGATACGGAACCAGCGTTCGAAAATCACTCCCGAGCCGCCGACCGAACACCTCAATCCTATCGTAGAGGCGACCTTCAGGTCGCCAGCAGGGCGCGGGGTCAGTAGGCTCGGACGGAGGTCACCGTTAACGAAGGCAGGGGCATAACAGCCGCCAGGGGCGGGAACGTGCTCCGAAACGAGTGCCCCGATGCGCATCGGGGAACCAGGGTGGTACCGCGGGCCCCAAGGCTCGTCCCTCAGGGGACGGGCCTCTTGATTTATGGCGATGAGGTTAGGAGCTATGTTCAAGCCGGTCGATAGCAGAGCCAGCTTCCCGGAGATGGAGAAGCGCATCCTCCAGCTCTGGAAGGAGCGTGACGTCTTTCGCAAGAGCATCGAAGGACGCCCGGAAGACAAGCTGTACGTCTTCTACGAGGGGCCGCCCACGGCCAACGCCCGGCCCGGCGTTCACCACGTCCTCTCGCGGGCGTTCAAGGATCTGTTTCCCCGCTACAAGACGATGCGCGGCTACCGCGTGCCCCGCAAGGCGGGCTGGGACACGCACGGCCTGCCGGTGGAGCTGGAGGTAGAGCGAGAGCTGGGGCTGAAGAGCAAGCTGGAGATCGAGGAGTTTGGGGTGGAGGAGTTCAACCGCCGCTGCCGGGAGAGCGTGTTCCGCTACGTGCAGGAGTGGGAGGCGCTGACGGAGCGCATCGGCTTCTGGCTGGATATGGAGCACCCGTACATCACCTACGACAACGATTACATCGAAAGCGTGTGGTGGATCGTGAAGCAGCTCTGGGACAAGGGGCTGCTATACCTGGACTATCGCTCCACGCCCCACTGCCCTCGCTGTGGCACCTCGTTGTCGGACGGGGAGGTGGCGCTGGGGTATCGGGAGGACACGCCGGACCCCTCCATCTACGTGAAGTTTAAGCTAGCGGCCCCTTCGACAGGCTCAGGGCAGGCCAAGGAGGCGGACCCGGCGCTGCGCCTAGCCGACAGCGTGCCCACCTTCATCCTCGCCTGGACGACGACGCCCTGGACGCTGCCCGGCAACACCGCCCTGGCGGTGCAGCGCGATGCACGGTACGTCCTCGTTGAGGTGGAGAACGAGGGCCGCCGCGAGCGGCTCATCTACGCGGACACGCCCGAGCTGCGCTCCGGCATCGAGGAGTTTCTGCAAAACAACTACGAGCGGGTGGAGGAGGTCTCGCGTTTCCAGGGGGAGGCGCTGGTGGGACTCTATTACGAGTCGCTGTACGACCCGACGGCCTGGGGCGTGCAGGCGATGTGGTTCGATCCGGGGCAGGGCGGCCGCTTGGTGGCGGTCGAGAAAGGGCAGGCGGTGGAGAGGGCGTACACCGTGATCGCTGGCGAGTTCGTATCGCTGAGCGACGGCACCGGTGTGGTTCACATCGCCCCCGCCTTCGGCGGCGAGGACTTCGATATCGGCAAGGAGCTGGGTCTTCTCTTCCTCCAGCCGGTAGACCTGCGGGGCGAGTTGCCGGAGGCCTGCCCTTGGCCGGGTCAGTTCGTCAAGGACGCTGACGAACCGATAATGGACGAGCTGGCAGAGCGCGGGCTGCTGCTCCGGCGAGACGTCATCCGTCACACCTATCCCTTCTGCTGGCGCTGCGGCACGCCTCTCCTCTACTATGCCAAGCCCACCTGGTACATCCGGACGACCGCGGTGAAGGACAGCCTCATTGAGGGGAACGAGCGGGTCAACTGGTATCCGGGCCACATCAAGCGCGGCCGCTTCGGCGATTGGCTGAACAACAACGTGGACTGGGCCCTCAGCCGCGAGCGCTACTGGGGTACGCCTCTGCCCATCTGGCAGTGCGACGCCTGCGGCGTCCAGCGCTGCATCGGCTCGCGGGAGGAGTTGCGCTCCAGCGCCGCCGACCCCGCCGCCGTCGACGCTCTGGAGGACATGCATCGCCCCTACATCGACGGCATCGAGCTGAAGTGCGACTGCGGCGGCTCAATGCGGCGGCTTCCGGAGGTAATGGACGGCTGGTTCGACTCCGGCGCCATGCCCTACGCCCAGTGGCACTACCCGTTCGAAAACCGCGAGACGTTCGCCCGCAGCTTCCCCGCCGACTTCATCTGCGAGGCGGTGGACCAGACGCGCGGCTGGTTCTATACGCTGCACGCGGAGGCGGCGCTGCTGCACGCCGCCGGCGCGGTGCCGGAGAGCCTCTGCTTCCGCAACGTCATCTGCCTGGGGCTCATATCGGACGACAAGGGCCGCAAGATGAGCAAGTCCCTGGGCAACGTGGTTGAGCCGATGGAGGTGCTGGACCGCCACGGCGCCGATGCCCTGCGCTGGTACCTGTTCACGGCCACCCGCCCGGGCGAGGCGCGCCGCTTCTCCTCGAACCTCGTGGCGGAGTCTCTGCGGCGGTTCCTCCTCACCCTGTGGAACACCTACAGCTTCTTCGTGACCTACGCCAACATCGACCGCTTCGACCCGACGCAGGCGGCGCAGGGGGAGCGTTCGGAGCTGGACCGCTGGGTGCTGTCGGAGCTGTACACGCTGGTGCGTCGCGTGACCGAGCAGTTGGAGGAGTACGATCCCACGAGCGCCGGCCGGGCGATACAGTCGTTTGTAGGGGACCTCTCCAACTGGTACGTGCGCCGCAGCCGCAGGCGCTTCTGGAAGTCCGAGAGCGACGCCGACAAGCTGGCTGCTTATCACACGCTTCACGTCTGCCTGGTGACGCTGAGCAAGCTGATGGCGCCCTTCACGCCGTTTGTGGCGGAGGAGATGTACCAGAACCTTGTCCGCGCGGTAGACAAGGAGGCGCCGGAGAGCGTGCACCTGGCGGAGTGGCCGGAGAGCGATGCCTCGCTGGTGGATCAGCGGCTGATGGACGAGACACGGCTGATCATGCGGGTGGTCAGCCTGGGAAGGGCGGCGCGGAGCAAGGCGGGGATCAAGGTGCGTCAGCCGTTATCGAGGGTTGTCGTGAAGGCGCGCGCGGCGTCCGAGGGGAGGGGGCTGAAGCGGCTTGAGTCGCAGGTTATCGAGGAGCTGAACGTGAAGGCGCTGGAGCTGGCAGAGGTGGATGGGGCGCTGGACGGCCTCACCGTGGCCGAGGACGAGTCTGGTTACGCGGTTGGCCTGGACACGGCGGTGACGCCGGAGCTGGCGGAAGAGGGGCTGGCGCGGGAGCTGGTGCACCGCATCCAGAGCCTGCGCCGGGCCGCTGGGTTCGACATCTCCGATCACATTACGACTTACTATCAGGGGCCGACTCGGCTGCAAGCAGTTCTTCAGAGGCACGGCGACTACGTGCGCCAAGAGACGCTGTCGGAGGAGCTGGTGGAGGGCGCGCCCCCGACAGGCGCCGGGGCCCACACCGAGGCGCAGAAGCTGGATGGCGAGCCGCTAACGCTGGCGGTGCTCCGCCGGAGCTAGGTTGGCCCCGTCAAAAAAGCTGAAATCGTTGTCTTAAGCGGTCTAGCTGGGGCTTGACTCGCACCAATGGCACTTTTGTATAATCTTGTCGTGCAGATGCAGGAGGCCCGCATGTCCCCCCTTGGGGAGACCCTCCGGCGCGCAAGGCAGGCCCGTGGCATCACGGTGGAGGACGCCGAGCGCGCGACACGTATCCCCCGCAGGTATCTGGAAGCGTTGGAGCAGGAGAACTATACGATCCTGCCCGCCCCAGTGTACGCGCGGGGATTTCTGCGTTCCTACTCCGGCTATCTGGGGCTGGACCCGGCCGCTCTCCTCCCCCTCTTCCCCGTCGGTCACGTAGACGAGCCGCAGCTGGAGCCGCTGCCGGAGGTACAGCAGCCGCGGACCTGGTCGATGAGCGGCATTATCGCCGTCGCGGCGGTAGGGGCGCTCATCCTGCTGGTGGTCGCTCTGTACAGCTTAGGTCGGGAGGGCGGCGAAGGCACGATCCTGAGCACGGAGCCAGCGCTCGTAGAGGAGAGCGCCCTGGACGTTGTGCTGCCGCCGGAGGAGCAGGCTGCTCTGGTTGAGCCCGGCGTGACGCAGGCCCTACCTGACCTGGCCGGACGAAGCCTGGATGAGGCGATTGAGGTTGTGGAGGAGACGGGCGCCGGGTACGTAGTGATCGGCGTGCGCGAGGGGGAGGTGCCGTTGGGTCAGGTTGTGGACCAGCAGCCGCTGCCGGGCACCATCGTTCAGGCCGGCGACCTCGTCACGCTTATCGTCAGCCGCTAGCGTCTGCGGCGGCGCCTTCCACGGCACGCTCCTTGTCGTAGCGCTTCGCACGCCGCACAATGTGCCTGCGATGCGAAGAGTCTGGCTTGCGCCCCTGGGTCTGGTGCTGGCAGCGGCGGGTGCGCTCCTCTGGGTTGGCTGGCGGTGGGTGACGCCTTACCGCGCCAAAGGCGGGGGCCCGGCCGGATCTGCCGGCGTCGACGGCAAGGAGGTGTCGTTCCTCAGCCTGGACCGCACGCGACTGCACGGTCTATGGTTGCCCGGGCGGAAGGGATACCCCACCGTTGTGCTCTGTCATGGCTATTTCAAGAGCCTGGCGGAGCCGTTCGATGTGGGGGTGGCGCTGAACGAGGCCGGCTACAACGTGTTCCTGTTTGACTTCCGGGCCTGCGGCCGTAGCGGGGGCCGCTTCACGACCATCGGCTACAAGGAGACGTGGGACGTTCAGGCGGCGGTGCGCTTTGTGTCGGAGCGATACGGGCGAGGCCCGGTGGGGGTGCTGGGCATCTCAATGGGCGCGGCGGCGGCGATCATCGCCGCTGCTCAGATGGAGGAGATCGCGGCGGTGGTGGCGGACTCCGCCTACGCTCACCTGGAAGGTGTGATGCGCAAGAAGATCCCGGACTTCGCGCTCGTCCGCTGGGTGGCGCCGGTTGGATGGATCAGCGTGCTCATCGGCGAGGCGATGGCCGGAGGGCGTCTGCGACGGGTGCGGCCCGTGGAGTATGTGGGGCGAATATCGCCGCGGCCGCTGCTGTTCGTCTGCGGGGAGAGGGATAGCTATATCCCTGCCGAGCAGCCCGGGGAGCTGTTCGAGGCGGCCGGAGAGCCGAAGGAGATGTGGATCGCGCCCGGCTCCGACCATGCGGTCGCGCGCCTGGACCACCCGGAAGAGTACATGCGGCGCGTGATGGAGTTCTTCAACCGCTATCTGCTAGTGGAGAAGAAGGCGCGCCGGCGAAAGCGCGCGAAGACGGCCTAGCCTTCGAAGGGCCTTTCGTTGAGCGCGTGCATGACCTCGGTCTGGTAGTCCACAATCTCCGCGTCCAGACGCTCGTTTCGGATGAAGGCGACGACGCTGGCCATCATCTGGTGGGCGTGGCTCTCGCTGGTGGTGACGCAGGTGATGCCGAGGGAGGCGATCTGCCAGCGGTCTTGGTCGCCCACCTCGGCGACGGCGACGTTGAACTTGTTATGTAGCCGCGCCGTCAGCGACTTGATGACTCGTCGCTTCTCCTTGAGCGAGTGGTTCTCCGGCAGCCGCAGCCAGACGCGACAGAGGCCCACGGTCATGCTCATGTCACTGTTCGGCCGGCAGCTCGGCCAGGGGCGGCAGGTCCTCCGGATTCTCCAGGCCGAAGTACTCCAGGAAGCGAAAGGTAGTGCCGAACAGGTAGGGCCGACCCACCGTGTGGGCGCGGCCCACCTCGGTGATGAGGCCGCGAGCGCGCAAGGAGGCGAGGACGCGGTCGCAGTCGACGCCGCGTATCTTCTCGATCGCCTGGCGGGTGATCGGCTGCTTGTAGGCGATGATGGCCAGCGTCTCCAGGGCGGCGTGAGAAAGACGGTGGTCCTCCTCGACCCCCAGGAAGCGCTCTACGTAGGGCGTCATCTGCGGTGCGGTGACCATCTGCACCGCCGACTCCGTCCTCTGAATGCGCACCCCACGCCGGCCGCAGTCGGTGGCGAGGACGTCGATCGCCTGCTGCACCTCAGCGAGCCCGGCGTCAGCGATGCGGGCGAGTGCGCTCACATCCACGGGCTCATCGGCGACGAACAGCACGCTCTCCACGATGAGCTTGAGCCTGTCCGGGTTCTCATCTTTGGCCATAGCGGGTGGGCTAGTGCTGTGGGGTCTCGTCTTGGGGCGGGTCCTCGGCGGCAGGCCCCGATGCTGCATCGGGGGGCGCCTGCGGGGGAGGCTGGAGCGGCCGCTCCTCGTCTGGAGCCGGGGTGTCCAATACGGGTCCGGGCGGCGAGTCGGCGGCGGGGTCTGTGGGTGGGGTCGTCATCGGTGGCTGCGGCTCGCCGGGGGGCGTAGGTTCGGATGGCGCCACCGGCTCTGGGGGCGTCTCCAGGGTTGGGGGCTGAACCACCGAGGACGCCACGGGCTCCGTCTTTGGTGGGCCGAAGACGATGCGCACGCCGGGCGGTGCGGCGACTGGCAGGCCGAGGTCTGACTGGAGCGTCTCCACGACCACGCGTGACGCTTCCTGCGTGACCAGTGCTATGTTGGCGTCCGGTGTGATGGTCAGGTCCAGCTTCATGCCGACGCCCTTGTTCTGGGAGAAGACGCGGGCCCTGGCGGCGGAAACCTGGGGCATCGCGGTGAGCGCCTCCTCCAGGCGCTCCCTCAGCGGTTCGGCGGGGACGATGGTGGTGGCGCCGGCCTGCTCTACCCTGATCTCCCGCGTCTCTTCCTCCGGGGCCAACTCGACGATGATGACTAGCAGCGCGAGGACGATGAGCACCAGGGCGCCCAAGGTCAGTATCAGCTTCGACGCGGTGTCGCGATGGTCGTCCAGGTACTCGGAGAAGTCTCCCAGCCTGTCGACAGCCAGCTCGGCGTCGGACCAAGCGAGGAAGATGACGACCGCCATGAGGACGATCCACAGAGCAGCCAGGAGGACGATGGCCGTACGGTTATTTTCGTTCATGTCAGAGGTATCGCTGCCGGCTCCGGCTCGCCGCTAAGACCCTCGTCCTGAAGGGCGAACAGCCGCGTGGGCAGGAGCTTGTTGGTCAGGTCGTTATCGGCGCGAGTGTAAACGCGGAGGTAGTTGGGGGTCAATCCCTGCCAGAGGCCGCGCTTCCGTTCCTCCCAGAGGACGGGCATCAGCCGGCCCAGGTGGCGGCGGCGGAAGGCCTGCGCGGAGGCATCGGCCAGCGTCAGCAGCCGCTCCAGCCGGTGGCGGCGGACGGCCACGGGGAGGTGGTTCCGCATGAGGTTGGCGGCAGTGCCGGGCCGGCGGGAGTAGGGGAAGGCGTGGATGGCGGCGAAGCCTATCTCCTCGCACAGGCTGTGTGTGGCCTCGAAATCGGCATCCGTCTCGTCGGGGAAGCCGGCGATGACGTCGGTGGTGATCGCCACGTCGGGAACGAGCTCACGAATGAGGGCGACGGCGCGGCGGAAACGTTCGGCCGTGTAGCGGCGGCGCATGAGGCGGAGGACGGTATCGGACCCGCTCTGGAGGGGGAGGTGAAAGTGGGGGCAGAGGCGGGGGTCACGCCATAGCCCTAGCAGCTCGGGCGAGATGTCCTGGGCCTGGAGGGAGGAGAGGCGGATGCGGGGTACTGAGGTGCGCTCCAGCAGCGCCTCCAGAAGGCGGCGCGGCCCCGGCTCGTCCCAGTGCAGGTCGCGTCCGTAGTTGCCAAGCTGCGTGCCCGTAAGCACCACCTCCAGGACGCCCTCCCGCTCGCGTGCCAACACTTCCTGGACTACCTCGTCGATAGCCGTGCTGCGCTCGCGGCCGCGAGTGCGGGGTACGATGCAGAAGGCGCAGAGCTCGTTGCAGCCTTCCTGGATTCTGACGAAAGCTCGGGTTCGCAATCCGTCCCTCGCCGGGGTGGGGCAGCCGGCTGCGGGGTCGCCGCGGCGCTGGAGCCGCTCCAGCAGCAGTGAGGGGATCTCCGGCTTGGCGGCGTTGCCCAGGACGAAGTCGGCGCCGGTGAGCTCGGCGACGTTATCGGGGGCGGTCTCGGCGTAGCAGCCGGTGAGGACGATGGTGGCGTCAGGGGAGAGGCGACGGGCCAGGCGGGTAAGATGACGCGCTTTGCGGTCCGCGACGTGGGTGACGGAGCAGGTGTTGATGACGAAGGCGTCGGCGCCCTTCTGGGGGCGGCCTACGACGCGGACGCCGCCGCTGGCGAGCCGGCGGGCGATCGTCTCGGCGTCGGCCTGGTTGAGCTTGCAGCCGAGGGTGAGGACGGAGACGGTGGGCTTCTGGGGCATCGATAGCCATCATAGCCCGCAGCCCCTCTCGCGTCCAACGATGGGGAGGCTTAGCCGCAGCGGGAGAAGCCGCAGACGGGGCAGGAGACGCAACCCTCGGCGTGGACGAGGGGGCCGCCGCAGTCTGGGCAGCGGACGCTGCGGGAGAGGGGGAGTCGCAGCTGGGTGCCTGTAAGCTTGCGCATGACTGTACTCCTTCGGTATCAGAACTAGTGTGCTAACTATAAGAGAACGAACGTTCTACTGTCAAGGGGTTCGGAGATGGGTTTTGCGGTAGATTCATCGCGGTTGCTCCGCCGTCTTTGGGGCGCCTATGATGCTGGCGTGATGGCATGAAAATCGTGATAGCGCCGCAGGAGTTCAAGGGGAGCCTCAGCGCCTCCGAGGCGGCAGCGGCGATGGCCGAGGGCGCACGCAGCGCCCTGCCCGAAGCCGAGCTGGAGCCGATCCCAATGGCGGACGGCGGGCCGGGGACGGTGGAGGCGGTGGTGGCCGCCGCGCAGGGGCAGACCGTCACAGCCACCGTCCAGGACCCGCTGGGCCGGCCGGTGGACGCCCAGTGGGGGATCGTGGGCGGGAAGACGGCCGTTATCGAGATGGCGGCCGCGGCCGGCCTATGGCGACTGGCCGCCGACGAGCGCGACCCGCGGATCGCGTCCACGTACGGAGTCGGTGAGCTGGTGCTGGCGGCGCTGGAAGCGGGGTGCAAGCGGCTGATCATCGGCCAGGGGGGAAGCGCCACCAACGACGGCGGCGCCGGCATGGCGCAGGCGCTTGGGGTGCGCTTCCTGGACGCGGAGGGCGGCGAGCTGCCGCCCGGCGGGGCGGCGCTGGCCCGCCTGGAGAGCATCGACGCCTCCGGCCTCGATCAGAGGCTGCGTCGCTGTGAGGTGACGGCCGCGACGGACGTGACGAACCCGCTGTGCGGGCCGGAGGGAGCGTCGCTGGTATACGGGCTTCAGAAGGGAGCGGACGCAGAGGCGGCGCGGGAGCTGGACGCGGCGCTGCGCCGTTACGCGGAGGTCGTGGAGCGGGATGTGGCTGTACCGGTCATCGACGTGCCTGGGGCGGGGGCCGCCGGAGGCCTGGGCGCAGGGCTCATCGCCTTCCTGGGGGCGCGGATCGAGCCCGGCCTGGAGGTGGTGGCGGAGGTCGTGCGCCTGCGAGAGCGCGTGCGTGGAGCCGACTTGGTGCTGACCGGGGAGGGCCGCCTGGACGGGCAGACGGGCTACGGCAAGACTGTGGCCGGGGTAGCGCGGATCGCGGCGGCGGAAGGGGTGGCGGTCATCGCGGTGGCGGGCTCGCTGGGCCGCGGCTGGGAGCGCATCCTGGCGATGGGGGTTGAAGGGGTGGAGGCGATCGTGCCGGGGCTGGCGGCACAGGAGGAGGCGATGGAGCGGCCGGCGGAGCTGCTGGCGGCGGCGGCCGCGCGGGCGGTCAACGGCTGGCTGAGGATGCGGGCCATAGCGGGCGAGCGCGATGCCTAGCGACTACGAGGAGGAGTTCCGCGCCGTAGGGCGCATGCTGTGGGAGGCGGGGCTGGTCTCCTCCCACGGCGGGAATATGAGCGTTCGCCTGCCGGATGGGGGGCTGCTGGTCACACGCACGGGGGCGATGCTGGGCCGCATAAGCGAGGGCGATCTGGTGACGGTCGCGGCTGACGGCTCATCGCCGGGCGAGCCGTCGATGGACACGGAGGTGCATCGGGCGGTGTACGAGGCGACGGGCGCGGGGGTGGTGCTGCACGCGCACCCGCGACACGCCATCGCTCTTTCACTGGTGGCGGATGCGGTGGAGCCGGCGGACGCTGAGGGGCGGCTGAGGCTGGGCTTAGTGCCGGTGGTAGAGCCGGAGCGAATAGCGAAGGCGCTGCGGGAGGCGCCCATCGTGCTGGCCCGCGGCCACGGCTCCTACGCCCGCGGCGATGACCTCTGGCAGGCGCTCCAGTGGACGAGCGTGCTGGAGGAGAGCGCGGAGATCGTCTGGCTGCTGCGGGCTATGCGGCAGCCGTAGGCTTGGCGCGAGGCTGCTTGACAGGGCATGAAACCGGCCCTATAGTAAGGGCCTCTTTCAGCAAGAGAAACAGGAGGTCGCCAATGCCACACTACCTGATTCAAGCCGCATATACCTCTGAGGGATGGGCGGGCCTCATCAAGGCTCCCCAGGACCGGGCCGAGGCGGTC
>CAJXNA010000008.1 GCA_913056415.1 uncultured Chloroflexota bacterium
GTGATGCGACAGAGCGTCGACACGCCGGTGCACACCGGCATCAAGGCTGTGGACGCCATGATCCCTATCGGCCGCGGCCAGCGCGAGCTGATCATCGGCGACCGGTTTACGGGCAAGACGGCGATCTGCCTGGACACGATGATCGCGCAGAAGGGTGGCGACCTGGTCTGCATCTACGTGGCTATCGGACAGCAGGCGTCCAAGGTGGCGCAGGTGGTGGCCACGCTGGAGGAGCGCGGCGCCATGGAGCATTCGGTGGTGGTGGCGGCCAACGCCGCCGACCCCGCTGCCCTCCAGTACCTGACGCCCTACGCCGGCTGCGCGGTGGGCGAGGAGTTCATGGAGCAGGGCAAGGAGGCGCTGGTCATCTACGACGACCTCTCCAAGCACGCCTGGGCCTACCGGCAGATGTCGCTACTGCTGCGGCGCCCGCCCGGCCGCGAGGCGTATCCCGGCGACGTCTTCTATCTGCACAGCCGCCTGCTGGAGCGGGCCGCCAGGCTCTCGCAAGAGCACGGCGGTGGCTCGCTGACCGCTCTCCCCATCATCGAGACGCAAGCGGGCGACGTCTCCGCCTACATCCCGACCAACGTCATCTCCATCACCGACGGTCAGATCTACCTGGAGGCGGACCTGTTCAACGCGGGCATCCGTCCCGCGATTAACGTGGGCCTCTCGGTATCCCGCGTGGGCGGCGCCGCTCAGACGCGGGCGATGCGCAAGGTGTCAGGCGGCCTGCGGCTGGACCTGGCGCAGTACCGGGAGCTGGCCGCGTTCGCCCAGTTCGGCACGTCGGAGCTGGATGCCGCCACCCGTCGCCAGCTGGAGCGCGGCCAACGCCTTACGGAGGTGCTGAAGCAGCTCCAGTTCCAGCCGCTTACCCCGGGCCAGGAGGTGAGCATCCTCTACGCGGGGGTGAACGGCTATCTGGACGACGTTGAGCTGGGCAAGGTGCGCGCCTTTGAGGAGGCGTTCCACAACCACATGCAGGGCAGCCACCCGGACACGCTCAAGGAGATCGACGATACGAAGGAGCTGACGCCGGAGATTGAGGAGAAGCTGAAGACGGCCATCGAGCAGTTCAAGGAGAGCGTTCCCTATTAGCGCCATGGCACGTCGGGACTTATAACGATGGCTGTTCTTCGCGAGATAAAGCGTCGCATCCGCAGCATCCAGAGCACGGCCAAGATCACGCGCGCCATGGAGCTGGTGGCGGCGTCCAAGATGCGCCGCACCCAGATGCGCGCGCTGGCAGCGCGGCCTTACGCGGAGAAGATGAGATGGGTGCTGGCCGATCTGGCCGAGACGCTTCCGTTTGTGGATCCGGAGACGCTGCATCCTCTCCTGCGCCGTCAAGAAGAGGTCAAGGCCGTAGAGGTGGTGTTCATCACGCCGGACCGCGGGCTCTGCGGCGGCCTGCCCGCCATCCTCAACCGCCGCGTGGCATCGTTCATCCTGGAGCTGGAGAAGCCAGTGCGCGCCGTCGCCGTGGGGCGCAAGGGGCGTGATTTCCTGCGCCGTACGGGTCAGGACGTCGTCGCCGAGTTCATCGACATCGGCGACAAGCCGGGCTACGAGGAGTGCCGGCCCATCGCCCGGGTCGTCATGGATGACTTCGTCGCCGGCCGGGCGGACGAGGTGTACATCATCTACGGCCAGTTCGTGAGCACGGTGGTGCAGCGGCCGGAGGTGTACAAGCTGCTGCCGGTGGAGCCGCCGACGGAGGCCGCCACCTGGGGCGTCGATTACATTTACGAGCCGACTCGTGAGGAGGTGCTGGCGGAGCTGTTGCCGCGGTACGTGGAACGGCAGGTCTACGAGGCGACTCTGGAGGCGATCGCCAGCGAGCAGTCGGCGCGCATGGTAGCGATGCGCAGCGCCACCGACAACGCCAACGAGATCCTGGGCGACCTGACGCTGGTGTACAACAAGGTCCGCCAGGAGTCCATCACGGGCGACCTGCTGGACATCACCGGCGGCGTCGAGGCGCTGAAAGCGGAATGAGCCAAATAGGGAGGTAGGCGATGGCTAAGGGCACTAAGGGCAAGCTGGTCCAGATCATCGGCACGGTGGTGGACGTGGAGTTCCCGGCCGAGGAGCTGCCGCCGATCTACAACGCCATCGAGATCGACGCCGGCAACGGCGGCAAGCTCGTGGCCGAGGTGCAGAAGCACCTGGGCAACAACTGGGTGCGCTGCCTGGCGATGGACACCACCGACGGCCTACGGCGCGGCGCCGAGTGCGTGGACACCGGCTCGCCGATCTTGGTACCGGTGGGACGCGTCTGCCTGGGGCGGCTGTTCGACGTCCTGGGCGAGGTCAAGGCGGACTTCTGGCACGAACAGGTGGACAAGCTGGGCGAGGTCAAGGCGGCCGAGCGCTGGCCGATCCACCGTCCGGCGCCACCCATGGAGGAGCGTGAGACGACGCCGCAGGTGCTGGAGACCGGCATCAAGGTGCTGGACCTGGTATCGCCGTTCACCAAAGGGGGTAAGGTGGGCGCCTACGGCGGCGCCGGCGTGGGCAAGACGGTGATCATTATGGAGCTGATCCGGAACATCGCGACGGAGCACGGCGGCTTCTCCGTGTTCGCCGGGGTGGGCGAGCGCTCCCGCGAGGGGAACGACCTCTGGCACGATATGCGCGGCTCCGGTGTCATCGACAAGACGGTGCTGGTGTTCGGCCAGATGAACGAGCCGCCGGGCGTGCGGGCGCGCATCGGCCTCACCGGCGTGACGATGGCGGAGTACTTCCGCGACCAGGAGGGCCAGGACGTCCTGCTGTTCATCGATAACGTGTACCGCTACATTCTGGCCAACATGGAGGTTTCGGCGCTGCTGGGCCGCATGCCCTCCGCCGTGGGCTACCAGCCCACCCTGGCCACGGACATGGGCGCCCTGGAGGAGCGGATCACCTCCACCAAGCGCGGCTCCATCACCTCCTTCCAGGCGATCTACGTGCCGGCTGACGACTACACCGACCCGGGGATCGTCACCACGTTCGGCCATCTGGACGCGGTGATCGCGCTGGAGCGCTCCATCTCGGAGCAGGGGCTATACCCGGCGGTGGACCCGCTGACGTCGTTCTCACGCATCCTGGACCCGCGTGTCGTGGGTGAGGAGCACTATCAGACGGCGCGGGGGGTGCAGGTGGTGCTCCAGCGGTACAAGGACCTGCAGGACATTATCGCCATCCTGGGGGTAGAGGAGCTATCGGAGGAGGACAAGCAGGCGGTGGCGCGGGCGCGTCGCATCCAGCGCTTTCTGTCGCAGCCGATGTTCGTGGCGGAGACGTTCACGGGGCGGCCCGGCCGCTACGTGCCGGTGAAGGAGACGGTGCGCGGGTTCCGCGAGATTCTGGAAGGGAAGTGGGACCACCTGCCGGAGCAGGCGTTTTACATGGTAGGCGGCATTGAGGAGGCGGCGGAGCAGGCGGAGAAGATGGAGAAGGAAGCGGCGGCGTAGGAATAGAGCGATGGCTAAACAGAGCGCCCGTACCCTGCCGCGGCCGTTTGCCCTGCACTGGGGGAGCGGGCGCATCGTGGAGGAGGCGACCTACGCCGGCCAGCACCACGAGCCGTCTCTGCAGCTCATGGAGTTCGACGACGGCTCTCTATCGGTACGATTCTGCTATTATGACCACGCCGGCCGGTTCCAGCGCAGCCCACTCATCGTTAGTAACGACGAGGTCGTCGGTCTCAAGAAGGCGCTCTCCGATGCGCCTAAGCTTCGAGCGCTGTTGCGGAGGATGGTGAGCTAGAGATGCCCCTGAAGGTCGAGATCGTCACGGCAGAGCAGCTGGTCTACTCCGAGGAGGAGGTGGACCGTCTGATCGTGCCCGGTGTGGAGGGCGAGCTGGGCGTCCTCACGCTGCACGCCCCACTATTGACGATGATCCAGCCGGGAGTGCTGCGCATAGTCAAAGGCGACGATGAAGTGGAGATGGCGATCACCGGCGGCTTCATCGAGGTGCGCGATAACCGAATAACGATCCTGGCCGACGCGGCGGAGCGGGCTGAGGAGATCGACGTGGAGCGAGCGGAGGAGGCACGCCGCCAGGCCCAGCGCCGCCTGGAGGCGCGGGAGACGGAAGTGGACCTGGCGCAGGTGCAGGCGGAGCTAGCACAGGCGCTGGCCCGCATCAAGGCTGTCACGCGACGGCGCCGACGAAGGGGCGGCGTGCCGCCCGGCCCGCCGAGACCTTAGTGGGGATTCGTCCTTGAAAGAGCAGACGGCGCCGCTTATCTTCACCAACAGCCGCGACGGTACCAAGCTGGTTATCGATGGTGGGAGACCGCTGCACGGCAGCGTCGACGTTAGCGGCTCCAAGAACGCGACGATGGGCGCGATGGCGGCGGCCCTTCTCGTAGCGGAAGACTGCTACCTGGAGAACGTCCCCGCTATCGGCGACGTGGGGCATATGGCAGAGGTGCTGCGCAGCCTGGGCGCTACCGTGGAGCCGACGTCCGAGCATGGTCTGCGAATCAACACCGCCAAGCTGACAAGCTCCTCGCCTCCAACGGAGCTCGTCGGGAACCTGCGCGCCAGCTTCCTAGTCATGGGGGCGCTGCTGGCGCGGCTGGGCTCGGCCGGCTGCTCGCCGCCGGGGGGCGACGTTATCGGCCAGCGTCCCATCGACGTGCACCTGGCTGGGTTTGAGGCGATGGGCAGCCGCGTCGACCGTGAGGGGGAGAAGTACGTCGTGGAGACCGATGGGCTCAGAGGGGCGCGCCTGTTCGCTGACTACCCGAGCGTGCTGGGCACACAGAACCTGATGCTGGCCGCGGCCACCGCCGCCGGCACAACAACTATCGTGAACGCGGCCTCGGAGCCGGAGGTGCAGAGCCTGGCGGCGATGCTGAACTCCATGGGGGCGCGAATCAGCGGCGCCGGCAGTCACACTGTCACCATCGCCGGCGTGGAGGCGCTGCACGGCGCCACGCACCGCATCATCCCGGATCGCCTGGAGGCGGGCACCTTTGCTATCGCCGCCGCTATCACGGGCGGTCGAGTGGAGATTCGGGGCGTTCACCTAGGCCACCTGTTCTCACTTATCGCCAAGATGCGGGAGGCCGGCGTAGTGGTGGAGGAAGATGGGGATACGTTAAGGGTTTGGCGGGACGGCGAGTTGAGGGCGGTCACTATTCAGGCGCTGCCCTACCCCGGCCTCGCCACCGACCTTCAGGCGCCGATGGCCGTGCTCCTCACTCAGGCCCGCGGCGTAAGCTACGTACACGAGCGGGTGTTCGATAACCGGCTGTTGTATGTGAGCGAGTTGCGCAAGATGGGTGCTGAGGTAGTGACGACTGGCACCACCACTGCTATTATTAGCGGGCCGACCCCACTCCTCGGCTCCAGCGTGAGGGCGCTGGACGTGCGGGCAGGCGCGGCGTTGATACTGGCCGGTCTGGCTGCCAGTGGCCGAACTGAGGTGGCGGACGTGTATCACGTGGACCGCGGCTACGAGCGTATCGCCTCCAAGCTGCGCAGCCTCGGGGCGGCGATAGAGAGGGTGTAGTTTGTTCGGTAAGCACATCGGCGTTGACCTGGGCACGGCCAACGTCCTGATCTACGTAAAGGGCAAGGGAATCGTTAGCTCAGAGCCCTCTGTGGTGGCGGTGGCTCAGCGGGACAACAGCATCGTGGCGGTGGGGACCGAGGCGCGCGACATGCTGGGCCGGACTCCGAGCGCTATTCAGGTGATCCGTCCTATGCGCGACGGCGTTATCGCCGATTATCTGACCACGGAAGCGATGCTCCGCTACTTCATCGGCAAGGTGAACGGGCGGTTCTCCCTGGTGAAGCCTGAAGTGATGGTCTGTGTGCCCGCGGGCGTGACCGGGGTGGAGCAGCGAGCCGTGCAGGACGCCTGCGAGGCGGCCGGGGCGCGGCGGCCCGCCTACGTCGTTTCGGAGCCGCTGGCTGCGGCCATCGGGGCCCGTATCCCCATCAGCACGCCCCAGGGCCACATGGTAGTGGACATCGGCGGCGGCCGGGCCGAGGCGGCGGTCATCTCTATGTACGGCATCGTCGTCAGCGAATCGGTACGGGTGGCGGGTGATCGGCTGGATGACGCCATAGCCGCGCACATAAAGCGCCGCTATAACCTCAACATCGGCGATCGTACGGCTGAGGATGTGAAGATCGCCATCGGCAGTGCGCTGCCGCTTGACGAGCAGCTCACGTACGACGTGCGTGGGCGGGACCAGATCAGCGGCCTTCCTAAGACGGTAACCATCACCGCGGAAGATGTTTGCCAGGCTTTCCACGATCCACTCCAAGCCATTCTGGGCAGTGTTCGCTCGGTCCTGGAGCGGACGCCCCCTGAGCTCGCTGCGGACATAATTGATCGGGGTGTAGTGCTCACCGGCGGGACGGCGCTTCTGCGCAACCTGGACCGGCTGGTCACTCAGGAGATCGGCATCCCCTGCTATGTGGCGGATAATCCGATGGACTGCGTGGCTATAGGGGCTGGAATTGCCCTAGAGCATCTGGATCTGATCCAGCGGGCGCAGCCACCCGAAGGAGAGTGGATGGTCAGCTTCTAGCGGCCGCTGCTGTGGAGCGAGGAGAGTTTTTCAGGTAGTAGGCCATGCTCTGGAGTGCCAGCACCGGCTCGATGCGCTTCAGGTAGACTCCCGGCGGCACACGGGCGGGAATGGGCGCATAGCTGAGGATGGCGCGGACTCCGCACTTAACCAGGGTATCGATGACGTTCTGGGCGATCCCAGCGGGGACAGCGACGATGCCAACGTCCACGGGGTTTTTCAATAGGGTCTTCTCCAAGTCGTTGGCGGCTCTTATCGTCAGGTTCTCGATCCGCTGGCCTATCCTCTTGGGGTCGGCGTCGAACGCCTCGACGATGCGAAACCCCTGAGGTCCGAAACCTTCGTAGCCGAGGATGGCGAGGCCCAGTTTGCCTACGCCTATTACGGCCATGCGCCACTGCCTGTCCAGACCGAGGATATGGTGCAGTTCGTCCAGCAGCTTGCGGACGTTGTAGCCGCGCCCTTGCTTGCCGAAGCGGCCGAAGTAGCTGAGGTCCTTGCGGATCTGGGCGGGGGTTACGCCCAGAAGAGTGCCCAACTCCTGGGAGCTGACCACGTCTCGGCCTTCCTCCTCAAGCGTAGACAGGGCGCGTGTGTAGAGGGGGAGCCGGTCGATGACTACAGGCGGTATCTCCATAAAGGTTAGTCTCCGTTGATATTTGTTTTCTCAATAGACGTCTTCGTCAGCGTCTATTGAGATCGGCAGGGCTGAGCATCTTATAGCATTCGCAGTGCGCCCCAGTCAAGGGTTTGTGCTCACAATTACAAACCTTCGGCCCCGCGGCTGACGCTCGCTGGCAGCGGGTGGCGATCAACGCGGCGGCGAATCTATCAGGTTCCTGCTTTGCGCTCGTGATGCGCCAGATCGTATCTCAAGAAGAGGCTGATAGGTCGTCCAGCCGTCCTCTTTCGAGGTAACGTAACTGACTTAGGTGGCGTCTTAACCTGATGACGGCGATTAGCCAACGTCAGGAGAGTATTTGATATGGAGCGCAGATACGAGTCCGCTGAGGAAGTCACTGAAGGCGGATCCATTGGACAAGCGGATGAGACACAAGGGCGAGCGGCGGTCTTCCATAGCGAGGGCGAAGACAGCCGAGACGGTCAGGGCTTGGTGCCTGACAGTGATCCAGCCCAGAACGAGGCCGGGAATTCGGTAGCGCAGACGCTAAGCGACGTCGCCACGACCCTAAAGGCCGACCCGCCCGTGTCGGCAGAAGGGCCGGAAAGTTCGGTCTTCCCCAAGCAGCCGAGCACGCTGGCGGAGGTCGGCCTTTCAAAGGCGTTTCTTACGGATCTGACGCTTAAGATAATGCACTACTCCGGCACCCCCTCCTCAGGACAGCTCATGCGTAGGTTAGGGCTTGGCCAGACGATGGTGAAGCAGATATTGACGGTTCTCCAGGAAGAGCGCCTGTGCGAGGTGTTGAGCCAGTCCGACCTGTTCACAGGGAACTATCGCTACCGTCTCTCGGAGCGGGGAACGGCAAGAGCGTCGGAGGCGCTAGAGCGTACTCGCTACGCTGGGCCTGTGCCTGTGACCGCGGAGCAGTATGCGGAGGTCATTCGGGCGCAGCAGGCGCAAAGGCAGATGCCGTCACCGGCGCGCATCAAGGCGATTCTTGACGAGTTTGTCCTGGCGCCGGAAGTCGCCGACGCGGTGGCGCGCGCTCTCTACTCCGGCAAGACTACGATGTTCTACGGCCCTTCCGGCAACGGTAAGACCAGCATCCTGGAGCTGTTCGCCAACAACTTCGATGGCGTAGCCCTCATGCCCTACGCCCTGTATGTCTACGGTCAGGTGATCCGGGTGTTCGACCCCTCCGTTCATGAGGCGATCGATAATGTTGACGGCGGAGACGCAGTGAAGGACGATGCGAAGCTGGATCGTCGCTGGGTGATGGTGCGCCGGCCGGCCGTGGTCCTCGGCTCGGAGCTGGGACCGGAATCGCTGAACCTGGCTTACGATCCACAGGCCCGCTTTTACCAGGCCCCTCCGCACGTCAAGGCCCAGGGCGGCGTCCTGATTGTTGATGACCTGGGCCGTCAGAAGACGGACGCCCAGGACCTGATGACCCGCTGGCTTATCTCCGTGGAGCGCGGCTGGGACAGCCTGAGCCTCATCACGGGCGAGAAGCTGAAAATCCCATTTGATGTTCAGCTCCTGTTCGCGACCAATCAGCCGATGGAGCAGTTGGCCGACGAGGCTCTCCTGAGGCGGATACTGTATAAGGTTGAGATACCCGGCCCCGGCCCCGTGGAGTTCGCGGAGATCCTGCGTCAGCTATGCCATCAGAGAGGGGTACAGACGCCGGATGGCGCGATCGAGCGCGTGGTGGAGCGGCTGTACGGTCAGGCGGGAGATAAGCCGAAAGCCGCCTACGCCCGCGACTTCCTGGAAGTCATCATTGAGGGTGCTTCCTTCGATGGGAGTGAGCCCGTGCTGGACGATGAGTCGTTCGAGCGGGCGTTTCGGCTTATGATGAGCCAGCGCTCGGCTGGCGAAGAGGCCTAAGCTAACCCCTCAAGAAATCCGTCGATAGCCTCCATAAGCTCGCGCGGCCGCTGTAGGGGCACGTCGTGGATCGTGTCCTCCAACCACACCACCCTTACCGCCGGCGCGTGTTCTTCCGCCAGGGCTATGGCCTTCCGCTTGTGCTCCATCCAGATCGTGGTGCGTGAGTCCTTAGGATCGCTTGCGGCAGGGATCAGGAGGGCGGGGCAGCGGAGGTGGGGCCACAGCGCTGAGGGCTTCTGCTCCCACAGGGAGCGGAGTATCTTCAGGTGGTTCTCGCGGCTCAGGTGCGGGTGGATCGTCTCGTCTTCGTCTATGCGAAAGTTAGCCAGGACTATCTCTTGGACGTCGTCGTTCCAGACTGAGCCCAGGCCGGGCCAGTTGCGAGCTCCCTGGAGAAAGGTCTCCAGTTTCAGCCCCGCCAGGGGCGGCGGCGACATCATCTCCAGCGTCCGTTCCCAGGTCATGTCGGGGAAGGCGGATATCTCTAGGAAGCCGCCGTCCACCAGGGCCAGCCAGGATACGGCGTCCGGCCTCTCGGCGGCGAACTGAAGGGCGACGTTGGCGCCCCAGGAGTGGCCCACCAGCGCGGGTCGCTCCAGACTCAGGGCCTCTATGAAGGCCTGGAGGTCGCCGGTGATGGTTTGGAAGTCGTAGCCGTCGTCCGGCTTGTCGCTTGGGCCGTGGCCGCGCTGATCCAGGGCGAGGACGCGAAAGCGCCGGGCCAGCAGCGGGGCGACGAGCTTCCAGATAAGCGAGTTGGATGCCAGGCCGTGCAGGAGAACGAGCGGCTGTCCCGAGCCGCCCCAATCGCGATAGTGGAAGCGGAGGCCACGCAGGTCTAGGAACTGATTCTTGGGCGTCACGGTTGGCCTTCCAGCGGTATCTCGTTCTTTTCGACACGTCCCGGCACTCCGTTGCGCCAGGAGAGGACGAACATCTCCAGCCGGTGGGCGCGGAAGCAGCCGATGTCCGTGTCACGCTCCCTCTGGATCAGCTCCACCATCTCTCCCAGCCGGTCTTCCTGTCCGTACTGGGTGAGCGAGATGTGAGGCAGTGGCTCGTGTCCGTCTGGGTAGCGTTCTGGGAGCTCCGGTATGGCGGAGCGGAGAAGGCGGCCCAGCTCCAGGCCCCGGCCGCCGTCGTAAGGGACGGCGACGAGCACATCGCGGAAGGCGTTGAGGCCGCGGACCGCTACGTCGAACGGGCCCAGGCTCTGCGCGACCTTTCGCCCCTTCTCCAGCGCTTCCGCGATGAAAGAGATCGGCAGCAGGCCTGCCTGACCGGCAGGCAGGCGCGGGGGTGTGGGGTCGCCGATGGTGAGCATGACCGGCGGTACGATGGTGATGTGCCAGTAGTCCGGTGGGAAGGCGTTGACGCAGCCGGTGGCCTCCAACCGCGAAACGATCCCCTGTAACTTGCTGCTGACCGCCGCATCGTCAACGGGTATCACGAAGCCGGCCGTCGCGGTGACCTCAGGTGGCAGGGGCAGCCGGCCCGTCCAGGCCGAGACTGTGGGGCGGCGGTGGAACTCCTCCCAGATCGCCTGGTGGCGCTTAGCCGTCTCTCGGTCGGCTTCGTTCATGCGGGAGGGCGCTAGAGCTGCTTCAGCTCCTGTATGATCCAGCGCAGGCGCTCCTCCTGCTCCGTGGTGATGGTCGAATAGCCGAAGCCGAGGGTGTTCACCACGCCGGAGTAGCGCTCCTTGATCTTGGGCACTATCTCATCGTAGGTGCCGACGACGGCGAACTCGTTGAGCATCTCGTCGGTGATCTCGTTGGTCATCTCCGCCCACTTGCCCTCCATGGAGAGGCGGTGGAGTCGCATGCCCACCTCGCCCCAGCCGTGGCACTCCAGCACCGGAAGGTAGGAGCGGGTGGAGCCGTAGAAGGCTATCTGTTGCTTGAAGGGCGCTTTGGCCCTCTCCACCTCCTCCTCGTTCTTGCCGGTGACGAGGAAGCCGCCGCCGACGACATCGATGTCGGAGAGCTTGCGGCTGGCTTTCTTGGCGCCCTCCTCGATGCTGGGGATGATCACCTCGCGGGTGTACTTCGGGGTGTTGAAGGGGTGCATGCGGATACCGTCGCAGATCTCGCCGACGAGACGGCAGTGGTACTTGTTGATGGCGGAGATGTAGATGGGGATGCCGCCGTTAGGGTTGGGGCCGGGGTTGAAGAATGGGGAAATGAGGGTGAACTGGTACCAGTCGCCTTTGAAGTTGGGGCGTTCGTTGGTCTGGAAGGTGTTGAAGATCGCCTTGAGACAGAGGATGTACTCGCGCAGGCGTGGCCCCGGCGGGGCCGGCCAGGGTGTGGAGTAGCGACGCTCGTTGTGGCCCTTGACCTGGGTGCCCAGGCCCAGGATGAACCGGCCGCCGGAGTAGCGCTGGAGGTCCCAGGCCATCTGGGCGACGACGAAGGGGCTGCGGGGAAAGGCGATGGCGACGGCGGTGCCGAGCTTCAGCCGCTCCGTGTGCTCGGCCAGGATGGCAAGCGGCAGGAACGGATCGCGGCCGGCCTCGGGAGTGACGATGGAGTCGTAGCCCATCTCCTCCATTCGTTTGCCGTAGTCGGCCAGCTCCTGGATCGTCGGGGCCATAACCGCAGTCTCTAAGCGCATGTCAAGCGCTCCTTTCGGGCTGCTCGGAAATAGGGGCATTGTAAGCGATCGCTCTGGCCTTGATACCGCTGAGCATGGCTCGGCGCAGGAGGCCGCTGAAGGGACGGGTGATCAGCCAGTAGAGGCGAAACCAAAGACGCGCCCGCGGTCCGAGGGCGCGAATGCGGGTCTCCGTGTACAGCCGTGTCTCGCCGGCGCCCACCGGCTCGATGCGCACGTTCATGACGGCGACGGCGTAGCCTGGGTCAGCGAACCGTCGGAACTCCTCGACTGTCCGTGGGGAGACCAGTGCGGCCCTCTCATCCACCGCCCAGAAACGGCCTATCTGGCCGTACACGACCTCGTCTTCTGTATCCGCAAGACGGAGAAAGCCGTTGCCCTCTGCCCAATTGCGCAGGGAGCCCTGGGGACGGCCGAGGCCGCGGAGACGCAGCAGCAGACGCCAGAGGAACGAGTCCTGGGTCTGCCACTCGTCGACTGCGCGACGGACAATCTCTTGGGACACGGGGACGAGCGTCTGGTGGCGTTCGTGGAAGTCGTATTCGGGCACAAATTCGTCGATGAGCATGGCGCTACTTGGCCGGGCCTGCGAGCAGGAATTCGGTTATCTCGCGGTTGACCAACTCCGGCTTCTCCCTCTGCACGAAGTGGCCGCATTCCGGCACGGTGCGGAGGGTCAGGTTGGGGAAGAAGTCGGGCAGCTTGTCGCTCCAGGCGACGGGGAAGATGGGGTCGTTCTCCGCCCAGAGGACGAGGGTAGGGGCGTGGATCTGGGGGTCGCCGACCGGGTCGGGGCGGCCCAGGGTGCGGAACATGGCGCGGTAGCAGTTGAAGCCGCCACGGAGGGTGCCGGGCTGTGAGAACACGTCCACGTATTGCTCTACCTCATCGTCCGTCCACAGCGACTTGTCGTAGGACCAGTGGGAGAGGAAGTGGCGCAGGTATACCTCCGTGGCCTGGCGGCTGGGGCCCACAAGCTGTTCGGCCAGGGGGAGCTGGTGGAAGAACATGTACCACGTCTCAGCTAGCCGGTCGGGCGTGAAGAAGCGGGCACCGATACCGGGGTAGACGGGCTGGAAGAGGACAAGTTTGTCCACCAGGTTGGGGCGGGTGCGGGCGAAGCGCCGTGTCCAAACAGAGCCGAAGTCATGGGAGACGATGCTCACCTTGTCGAAGCCGAGGTGCTCAACCAGGGCGCGCAGGTCCTCCGCGAATACCTCGTCCGTGTAGCCCTCCTCCGGCGCCAGGTCCGGCTTGTCCGTCTCGCCGTACCCGCGCATATCGGGGACGATGACGTCGAAGCGCTCAGCGAGGGGCTTAATGTTGAGATGCCACTCGTAGTGGAAGCCGGGCCAGCCGTGGATGAGGAGGAGAGGCGGGCCGCTGCCCTCACGTACGTAGTGATAGCGCAGGCCGTTGATGGTGGCGTATTGGTGGTTGAAGGCTTCCGTTTCGCTCAACTAGGGGCGGCTCCTGTTCAGGGCGGCAATCCAGGTCAACTGTATTCGCTGTAGCGACTACTGTAAAGGGCGGTTACGGCTGTGCAGGGGCGACGCTTGCGGGGTCGATCTCGACGCTGAGCTCATCGCCGTCCGGTAGCTGCACCACCAGGCGGAGGAGGAGATCGCCGTCTGAGGCCGCTTCCGAGAGCTGAGCGGCCCACATGAGGAACAGCGTATCCGCGGCGGCGAGCAATGATACGGACAGGCTCTTCTGATCGGTGCAGGGGGATGGCGGCAGGAGGGTGCCGATAGCGATGAACGAGCCGCCCCACAGGCTGAGCGACCCGGCCTCTCCGTCGTCGTCGGCGGTGCCGGGGTCGTCCGGGATTAGGACCGCGCTATCGGCGATAGCGCTACCCGGCCCGGCGGAGGCGAGGGCGGGTTCGCTGCCGGTACTGTGGTCGTAGGCCGTGAGGAGGTTGAACCCTTCGCAGGCGTAGCGGATGGTCAGCAGGTAGGCAGCGCCCGGTAAGGCGTTATCGATTCGCAGCAGGAGGGGAATCGCTTCACCCTCATGGTAAGCCGCGGTCTGCGGTAGCGCCTCGAACTGCCACTCGCCTTCATCGAAGACGGCTAGGCGGAAGAGGGGTGCGCTGGAGGTGGGGGTCGGCGTTCGTGTCGGCGTAGGTGTTGCCGTTTGGGTGGGCGCAGGTGTTGCCGACGGAATTGGCGAAGACACGACAGCGGTCGAAAGCACGGGGGTGGGTGTGTCGGCGGCGCCGGCTGGCGTGTTGCCGTCCGAGTCGGACAGCCAGATGGCCAGCAGGGCGAGGGCGACGAGCAGGATGAGGAGTCCCGCCCCGGCAAGAGGCAGGAGCGGCGGCCCCGGCGGAGGACGAGGGGGTCCTGAAGGCGGGCGCGACCAATTCCAGCCGGACCCGCTGGAGCCGCGGCGGCCGACGACGTTCAAGATAGGGGCTCCTGAAGAGAAAGGCGGGGGGAACAGCGAACGGATTATCGGCCAGGGCGTGGGTTATTGTCAAGTAACGGCCGTCGTTAACAGATGCCCGGAACGGAGTGCGACCGTCTAAGTTGATTCGTTGCCAGTTGTCGGAGGCCTAGTTACATATTCAATACTGACTTCTACCCAGTGTCGTAGAGTTCTCATATCTTTTAACATTGCTTCCGGCAAAACAACATAATCCTTCTTGATAGGCCCTTCAGGAAAATATCGAAGGTGTTTTGTACCTTTGTCTCTCATCAGAGCATTTCGTGATTCTTCTGGCAATTTTACTGCGAAGCCGACAGGGGTTAACGTTATGCAAATCCTTCCGTTCGCATAAACAGCAGCTCCGCTAAAGAAATGCTTGCATTCCAGATCAACATTCTTGAACTTTCCAGCCGTTGCGCGACTCATTAGTTCAGACAACTTCTCTAAGTATCCTTTAGCCATTGCGTGACATCCCAGCGCCTATCGGATGCCGGCCTCCTGCGCCCAAACGTCGATCATGCGCCGGAACTTCTCGAGCGTATCCTCCGTCGCCCACACGCCAGGGCGGTCGAGGACGAGCTCTGTCTCACCCAGGAGCGTGGCGCCGGCCCAGGCCCTGAGCGGACGGAAGTCCGGCATCTGACCGGCCACTTCCCGATAGCCGGAGCGCCAGGCGCGCAGGATCATCTTTCGGGCCAGGTTCAGGAGGGCGCTGAGCGGACCCGGCGGCACCGGCGCCGCCAGGATTGTGATCTCCGTGCGGGCCAGGTCGGCGCGGGGGTCGCCGGCAGCGGCGTACGCCCAGTCCAGGGCGTTCTTCAGGGCGGCGATTACGCGCGGCGGCCGGTGGCCCAGGTTGAACACGCCGCCGGCGCTGCGGCAGTCGATCCAGGAGCGCTTGCCGTCGTAGTCCCACACGCGGACGCCCTCGCGGCGGCCGGGGATGAAGTCCACGCCCCACATGCGGTACATCTTCACCTTCTGAGGCGATACGTAGCTGGCGAAATAGTCGAGGAGCTGTTCCTGGGACGGCTGTTCGGGCATAGGGCACCTCTCTCCGCGATTAGTCAGTGGCCTCGGGGCCACGAAACCAGATTTGGTGGCCGCTGTCAACCGAGGGGGGAGGTGGTTGCGGCGCTGGCTGGGGTGCGTCCAAAGATGAGCATGATCGCCGCCTTCACTGATCGTTAACCTTGGCGCGGTTTGCGCTCGTAACACGGGGTAGGCTACCGAGTCTCTGATGGTGAATCTATTTCGTTTAGTTTTAGTTAAGGGGGAGGCGCATGTCCGGAAACGGCCACCGTCAGATATACGATAACGAGGGCTTCGAGAAGCGGGCGCGAATGTCTACCCGGCGTGTGGATAAAAGCGGCGCAGCGCCGCACAAGTTCGGCAAGTGGGTCTGGGTAGTCGGAGCTGTCACCATCGTCGCCTCCATAACGGTGCTATTGATGGGCCAGGAGCCCACCTTGTTCAACTATCTGGCCACGTCTGCGCTTCTCGGCTCCATGGGGCTCCTCGCGTTCGTCTCGGCGTCTCGCGCCCTCAACGTCGGCGCACGCTACGAGGAGACGATCCTCCAAGTAGAGGAGGTGGAGCGTAGCTACCACTCTCTGCGCCAGGTCGTTACCTCGGCGATGGATCTGCGCGATAACGTGACCGGCGGCCACTCTGACCGGGTCGTGCACCTGTCTCTGGAGCTGGGACGTGCTCTAGGCTTGACGGAAGACCGTCTCCAGCAACTGGAGTGGGCTGCTTTCCTGCACGACATCGGCAAGATCCACGTCCATGAAGAGATACTCACCAAGCCCGGACCCCTGGACGCTGGCGAGTGGGGCGAGATGCGGCAGCACTCGTTCTTCAGCTATTCGATCTTGACGCAGGTTGACCATCTGAGCGAGATAGCGGAGATAGTGTACTGTCATCATGAGCGGTACGACGGTAGGGGCTATCCACGTTGCTTGCGGGGCGCCGAGATACCCCTGGAGGCGCGCATCTTCTCGGTGGCCGACGCATACGACGCCATGGTGTCGCAGCGACCCTATCGCGAGTCTCTGAGCCACGACTACGCCGTGCGCGAGATCATCAGCAACGCCGGGACCCAGTTCGATCCCCAGATCGTGGCCGCGTTCGCCCGGTGGGCCATCTCGACTGGTGACGATGGCACCGGACGCATGGTGGAGGATGAGATGGAGCGGCTGCCCGCCGGCCTGCTGCAGCTTGACCGCGCCGGCTGGTCCTAGGCGAGACGGAATCATAGCGGCGGCCCGCCTCAGGCGGGCCGTTTTCCATTTAGCGGATGCTACAATGCATCCCGCATGATCACTGACGTCCACCACGTGGGGATCGCCGTCCTTGATATGGAGGCGGCGCTGCGCTTCTACGCCGAGGCGCTGGGCCTGCCCCTGGTCAAGCGGGGCGAGGCCCCGGCACGGGGAGCGCAGGTAGCCTTGCTGGCCGTCGGCGGCAGCTATCTGGAGCTGGTGCAGCCGACGACGGACGGCTCGCCGTTCGCTGAGCACATCGCGGAGCAGGGTGAGGGGCTGCACCACGTGGCCCTGGGTACGGACGACGTGCGCACGCTGGTGGCTGCGCTGCGGGAGAAGGGCGTGCCGCTTCAGGACGCGGAGCCGCGCGAAGGGTTCACCGGGCGCCTGAGCTACCTGACGCCGGAGGCGATGGACGGGGCGTTGCTGGAGGTGGTGCAACCGCCGCGTGAGCTCTCCGGCGGCAGCGCCGGCGACAGTCCGGTATCCCGGATAGACCATGTGGTGTTGCGTCTCCCGAATGTGGAGGGGGCGTGCGGGCGCATGGGCGAGTACTTTGGTGTGGAGACGAAGCGCACGTTTGAGCGGGGCGAGATGCGGTTCAGCTTCCTGCGCCCCGGTAAAGTGACCCTGGAGCTAATCGGGCCAAAGAAGCCGCCGTCCGAGCCACGGCCCGGCCCTTCGACTCCGGCTGGCGCCGGGCTCAGGACAGGGCTCATCGCCGGGCTGGCGTTCGAGGTCGAGGGCATCGATGCGCTGGTGTCGGCGCTGAAGGCGCGGGGGCTACCGGTGGGGGAGCCGCACCCGGCGCTCCAGGGCGGGCGCATCGTCAGCGTGCACGCGAGCGGGGCTTGCGGTGTGCCGGTGGCGTTCATCGATTTCTCTGATTCGCCGCGATAGCCGGCGCTTGTGCCGGGGAAGCTGGCGCGGATGCGGGCCCCGTAATACCATGTGGAACAGCGGCTATACGCAGGTCGCCTTCGAAGAAGCTCTCAGAGAGCACATTGAGATAACTGATGTGGCTTGCCTGCCCAAGTCAGAGCGAGTTCTCTACCTGTTTCCCCGTAAGAAGCGTTAGCTCATGAGAGTGACCGCGCTGTCTGGCTACCGAGAGCTGCTGTACGCGGCGCTGATCATCTTCAGCGCCGTGAGCCTCGCTTCCCTCGAGTTCATGAAGAATGCCTTTCCTATCCCAGATGCGGTGCGGGTTCCCAAGACCACCGTGATATATCTGATCGTTCTGGTGCAGGTCTTGCCCGCCCTTCTGCTGTTGGGCGCTGATCGCCTCATCGCCGCACGGGACAGTTCAGGCAGGCGCCTTCGGGTCTTCCGCTCGATGCTTTTCGCCGTGGCTCTCCTGCTCATCTTGCGTCAGTTGCAGCTGTACTGGGATCCGGCGACGGACTTCGCCGATTCGGTGAGGTCAAGGAGCCTGGTACTGCTGGTGTTCGTCGATCTCCTGTTGGTTGCAGCCGTAGTCGGCCTCGCCATCTGGTCATTCAGAGGCCTGGCCTGGTTCTTCGCCTACATGTCCCCGGTGGCGATAGCCATGACGGTCCTCATTCCATTTCAAGTACCAACGGCAGGGAGCCTCCCGGAGACGTATGGTCAGGAGGTGGTGACAGCGTCACGGTCAGAATCTCAGCCGGCCGTTTTTATACTTATATTCGACGAACTAGGGTATGACGTGCTCCTTGAGGAGGGGGGAGAGCTGGACGCTGAGAGCTTCCCCAACATCGCTGCCTTGGCAGGGGACGGGGTCTGGTTTACCAACGCTACGACCGACAGCTTCTGGTCTTTATTCGTCCTCCCAACCATCATCGACCCAGTCACATCGCTGGCCGAGCGTTTTGACATCAGGCTCTATACCCAGTTCCGGGTTGTGGACCAACGATACGTCAAGGATTGTGGCGAGGTCATCACGTGTCGTGGCTATGGCTACTTGACCGAAAACGACCAACTGCGGGTGGCGGGCAACTTGGCTCTGCGGTCCTTCTACCAGGCAACCCCTAAGCCAGTGGAGACGGTCATAAGCCGCCCAATGGGTTGGCTCCTGGACCGCCTGGGCTGGGCGTATCCGTCCGTGGATAGCCCAGGCTTCCATACGTTCACCAAGAGACAGTTCGGCGTGTATCTAGATGACATCAAGGGCCGAGAGGCGTTGGGACGCATACATGTGTTGCACCTGTTATTGCCCCATAACCCGTTCGCATTCAGTAG
>CAJXNA010000009.1 GCA_913056415.1 uncultured Chloroflexota bacterium
GTAGTCCTTCACGCGCTGCTGGTACTCCTGGGGCGTGCCGATGGAGACGCCGAGACAGCCGATGCCGCGCTCGGCGGCCTGGATCGCCGTCTCGGGGCTGGACACCGCCACCCACAGGGGTGGGTGTGGTTTCTGGAGCGGCTTGGGGACGATGCTCCGCGGCGGCATGGAGAAGAACTTACCTTTCCAGGAGAAGGGCTCCTCCGTCCACATCTTGGGGATCGCCCGCACGGACTCGTCCCACATCTCTTTCGTGAGGTCGGGGTCGCAGCGAAAGCCGCCCAGCTCAGTCCAGGTGGCGGAGCGGCCGGTGCCGAACTCCAGCCGTCCGTTGGAGACGATGTCCAGGGCGGCGGCCCTTTCGGCGCAGCGGGCCGGGTGATTGAACGGAGGCAGGACCACGGCGATGCCGTGACCCAGGCGAATGTTCTTGGTGCGGGCGGCGGCGGCCGCCAGGAACACCTCCGGCGCTGAGCAGTGCGAGTACTCTTCCAGGAAGTGGTGCTCCACGGCCCAGGCCTGATCGAACCCCAACTGATCGGCGAGCTCTATCTGCTCCAGGGCGTTGTGGTAGACCTGGTACTCTGAGCGCTCGTGCCAGGGTTTGGCGACGGATAGTTCGTGGAAGATGCCGAATTTCATGGGCGACGGCCTCGCGGGGCGCGTCCCATGTTAGCAGCGGCCTGTGAGGGTGGTCAACGCAGCACCTCCCGCAGGGCGGCGACGACAGCCTCGCGGGCGCGATCGCGGCTCTCGGGCGTCAGGTGGATGATGCGGACGTCAGGCCGCGACCTGACCGTGTCCGCGAATGGGTGGCGCGAGATCATGATGGAGGCGAGGAGCGGCGTTGCGCCGTCGAGCGCTCGCACTACCGCCTCCTGGAATCGCGGGGAGAGCAGCTCCATCTTGCCGATCTCGTCGATGACCAGAAGCTTTGCGTCGGCGTTCTCCAGGGCGGGCAGGCCGACGGTCTCCAGTGCCTCCAGGTCAACGCCGTATCTGGAGACGCGATGCGGGCTGCGTATTCGCACCGAGGCCAGCGTCGTCCGGCGCCCGTCCAGCGTGACCAGCGCGAAGCCTTCGCGGCGGCCTGCGGAGCGGATCTCCTCGGTGTAGAAGCCGGCGGCGGCCACGCCGAGTTCGGTGACGGCTTTGCGGATAAGAGTTGTCTTACCGCAGCCGGGCGGGCCGGTGATCAGGACGGCGGACATGGTTTGCCGCCAGTATACGGGTCTACTGGGTATTGGCAAACAGGATCGCTAAGAGCGCGCAGCCGTCAGCTGTTTGCGACTGCCGTCTCGTTGCGCTGCCTGCGCTGCGATGTCACCCAGGATAGCGCGCAGGGTGAATCTCTTGAGGGTGGGGTGACGGAGAGGGGCATTGGGGTTGACGGTGTAGTGATGTCTACGCCCCTCTTTCCGGACACGGAGCATGTCCGCTCGACGCAGGTCGCCGATGATACCCCAGACCGTGCGAGTGGTCACGCACAACGCCTCGGCGATCTCTTTGGTAGTGCAGTCAGGGGCCGCGGCGATGCAGTAAATCACCGCTCCGTGGCTGGAGACGTGATACCAATCTGGCCTTCCCATATCTTATGTAAAGGCGCCTCTAAGCCTGTGTTGCTCGCGGGGGTGCGGCGATGAGACTCAGAAAGCGCCACTTGTGATACGAGGACTCGTGTCGGGTGGATTCGCCGACCGGCGCTACGGCGTCTGATCGATGAGGTAGGCGCGGGCGGGCGCGCCCTCCGCGCCGACGACGTTCAGGGGAGCGCAGACCAGGAAGTAGCTGCCGGGCGCGACGCGGCGCAGGTCCACCCCTTCCAGGATGACCACGCCGCTGGCCAGCAACGTCTCGTGCACCTCGTGGGGGTCGGCGCGGAACCGCTCGATGGACAGATAGTCGATGCCGACCAGCCTTATGCCGCGCTCCGCCAGCGTTCGGGCGGCGTCTGGCGCCAGGGCGATGAAGTCCGTGTGGAAGACGGAGTCGTCCCAGAAACGGCCGTTGCTCGTCTTGAACAGGACGCGCTCGCAGTCGGCAGGGATTGGCATCGATTCCAGGTCAGCGGCCGTGATGTGGCTGTCGCCGCCGAACTCGGCTACATAGGCCGGGCCTACCAGGGCGTCCGGCGACAGGCTGTCCACGCCGGGGGCGCCGTCCAGGAAGTGTGAGGGCGCGTCCACGTGCGTTCCCGTGTGCGAGCCGAGAGAGAGGACGCTCACGGTGGCGGAGTCGCCCTTGGACAGCAGCTTGCGAAACTCCAGATCCGGGCCGGGCTCGCCGGCGTACGTGGGCATATCGTGTCGCAGGGGGACGGAGATGTCGTGGACTGCCATGGCGGCAACCATTATGGCACGCTCGCCGCGCGTCGTGCTATCCTGCTTCTCGGTAGTGAGACGGTCTGGAAAGGCGGGTTCCGATGACTGAGCCGAAGGTGCTCTCTGAAGCCGAGATACAGAAGGGGTTGGCGGAGCTAACGGGGTGGGAGCTGCGCGACGGCCGCCTGCGCAAGCAGTTCCAGTTCCGGACATTCCTGCGGGCAATCGCCTTCGTCAACTCCGTGGCCTACCTGGCGGAATCCGCGGGTCATCACCCGGACATCACGATCAACTACAACCGCGTTACGCTGCGCCTGATCACTCACAGCGAGAAGGCGCTGACTGACCGCGATTTCGCACTGGCGGGGGAGATCGAGGCGAAGCTGGTGACGAAGCTCGTCATCCCGCCTGAGCCGGCGACCTAGAGCTGGTTCAGCGACCAGTCGTACTTGTAGAATCCGGGGCGCTGGCCGTCCTCTAGCAGGGCGCGCGCATCGCCCTGGTCGAGGTAGCGCAGCACGAACTCCCGCACTCCCTCGCGACCGCCGAAGTCACGCCCGTACCAGTGGAAGATCGGCGATAAGCAGAGAAGGCCCCCCTCCTCCATCTGCGCGCCGCCCGCATTGATGAAGGTGGAGCAGGCGAGGTCGAGCTGCTCATCGATGCGCTGCGGCTCGTAGGTGGCGATAGGAGGGCAGGAGCGGGAGGCGCAGACGAGGGCGCAGTGTATGCGTGGGTCCAGTGGTTGCAGGGAGAGCGCGAGGCGGGGGTCGCTGGGTGTGAACTGGGGGAGGAGGATGGCGGGGTGGTAGTGGCGGCGGTTGCCCCGCAGGATACCGTGCTCGATGTCATCGGCGGAGTAGCGGCGTCCGCCGACGACGTAGGCGGCGCGGCGGAAGAACCCCCAGTCCTCCCGTACGCTCTCCTTCAGACGGAAGGCGATGACGGCATCGATGATGAGGGCGTTGTAGAGGTTGATCCAGAACGCCAGGCGCTCCTCGCGGCTGCGGAGGGAGGTGGGATCGAACGTCTGGAGACGGGCGCTGCAGGCGCGATAGCGGGCGTAAGTTTCGCTGCCGGCGAGGGCGGCGTAATCGAAGCAGTTACAGCCGGGGTCGTAGGACTCGGCCTTCATCGCTTGGACGGCGGCGTACAGCTCCTGCCCGATGTCCGTCCCAGCGGGAGGCTGCTGGTCGACGCGGTTGAGGGCGGAGGACGGGTCGACGCGCAGGGTGAGGTTCACGAGGCGGTGGTAGCCGCCGTACAGGGGGGCGATGAGATCAGGCATGCCGTTTCGTTTATAGGATACGCCATCTGGCGATCCGGGGATGGGTCAGGGCAATAAGAAGCGCTCTCCGAATGACCTTCGCTGCTGCGGCTTCCGGTTCTCGCTAGGGCTTCCGGTTGCCCTTCCGCTCCGCGATCCCCTTTGTCCGCTCTCGCTACGTGCCGCTCGGAGAGCATCGTTATTCTCGCTCTATACGGAGAGGTTGTCAAGGACTGGTACGACCTCCATCGTCACTTGGCAGCCCGCCACGGACGTAGACGATGCGTATTCTCCCGAAAGCTAGACGGAGCGCCTCTATCCTATTGACGATGGCGAAGACTGAAAAGAAGATGAACCCTTTGGTTAGCGCAAAAGCCTGCCTGTCAGGTAGGCGGGCGCTAGGGTAGGAGATCGTGCTTCAGGACGGCGATGAAGGGCAGGTTGCGGAACCGCTGCCGGAAGTCCAGGCCGTAGCCGACGACGAACTCATCGGGGATCTCGAACCCGATGTAGTCCAGTGGCACGTTGGCGATGCGACGGGCCTGCTTGTCCAGCAGCGTGCACACCCTCAGGGAGGCCGGGCGCTTTGACTGCAGGTACTCAAGGATGTGATTCAGGGTCATCCCCGTGTCCACGATGTCCTCCACGAGGATGACGTCGCGGCCCTTGATGTTCTCGTCCAGGTCCTTGAGGATGCGCACGGCGCCGGAACCGTTGCCCTCGTAGGAAGAGACCGACATGAAGTCGACGGCAGCAGCGGGGATCGAGATGCTTCGCATGAGGTCGGACATGAAGCAGATGACTCCCCGCAGAATACCGATGAGCACCGGCTCCTTGCCGGCGTAGTCGTGGCTGATGAGGGCGCCCAGCTCGCCGACGCGACGCTGAAGCTTGGTGACGGGGATAAGGACGCGGTCTATCTCGGGCACCTGTTCCGGGGCCAGGGGGCCGTAGCCGTACTTAGACAGCAGGCGCAGGTAGTCGCGCTTTTTGAGCAGCTTAATGTTCACTTCGGGGTGGAGCTGTTTAAGCAGGCGCATCTTGCGGTTCTTCTCGGCGGTGAGGCCTGTCTTGAGTGTGGTGATCTCGACGTACATGTTGAGATCCGGCAGATAGAAGTCCGGGGTGAACGCTTCCGTCACGTGGCCCTGCTCCCAGCGGAGGGGGAAGGAGCGGGGCTCGTACTGCCAGGTGATACCGTAGAAGTCTAGGATGCGGGCGAACTCATACTCGGCTGGGTGAGCGAAGGGAGCGGGCACATCTTCGGTGGGAGCGCCGGTTACCGGCGTGCGGGCGCGGGTGGTGGTGAGAGGTGGTCTGGCGGTGACGCGGGAAGGGCCGGCGTCGGCGGTTGCCTTCTTGCCACGTTGGCCGCCGCGCCGCCGTTTGGGCTTGGTCTCGAGTTCGGCTTGAGGCTTCGCTGCCGGGGCGATGGGCTCTGCCGCCTGCGGCTCGGCATTGGCGGCGGTGGCTTTCTTGTGGCGGCGGCCGCCGCGGCTACCGCGCCTGCGCTTCGGTTTGGCCCCTATCCCGTTGCCCGGTGAAGTCATCGCAAAGGGGGAAGGTTCGATAGCTGTTGTGCGCTCAGGCTCCGGTGCGGGGGGTTCTGGAGTCTGTACCGCTGGTGCGGGAAGCGGCGGAAGCATGAGGTGCGGTCGGCGACGGATGCTACGCCTGGGAGCTACCGCGTCTCCCGAGGAGAAGTTCTTCGTATCTTTTGTGGCACGTGCCATCCATCGCCATTGTAGGCCATTTCGCGATTATGCGCTATAGCGATTTCATAAATGGTTATCCACACCTGTGGATCAACACGCTCTGAGCCAACTGGTCTTCCCGGGCCATGCCCCCGTCTTGCCAGTTGCTAGGTGCGCGGATGTCGTATACCATCGGCCCAGCACGATGGCTACTGCAGAGATCAACGGAGTCAACCTCTATTATCAGGAGCAGGGCAAAGGGCCGGCGGTGGTGTTCGCCCACGGGGCGGGTGGCAACCACCTGAGCTGGTGGCAGCAGATCCCCGTGCTCTCCCACGACTACCGCTGTATCACCTTCGACCACCGCGGCTGGGGGCTTTCTCTGGACGGACAGGACGCAGGCCCGGCGGCGTTCGTGGAGGACCTGCACGCTCTGCTGGACCATCTCGGCATTGAGCGGGCGACGCTGGTTGCCCAGTCCATGGGTGGGTTGACCTGCCTGGGCTTCACCATCGCCTACCCTCGGCGGGTGAGGGCGCTGGTCATGGGGAACACATTCGCCGGCATGCGGCGCGAGGTCTGGCTGGCCGCGGACGAGGAGCTACGGACGAACGCCCGCGACATATGGGACCGCCGTCGCCGCGGCGGGGTGAAGCGGGCGCTGGCCCCCGGTTTCGCGCGACGGGAGAAGCAGAGGGCGTTCCTCTACAAACAGATCCGCCTGCTGAATGAGGAGGGCCCGAACCGCCTCCAGACGGAGGAGGGGGTTCAGCGTCTGCGCGCGCTGGAACGCGACCCGGAGGCGGCCGCCAGCCGCGAGCAGTTGGCCGCCATCAAGGCTCCGGTGCTGTTCATCGGTGGGGAGCACGATGAGGTGATGCCGCCCGCGCTCATGGAGGTGGCCTGCCGTCTCATACCCGGCGCGCGGATGGTGGTGGTGCCCGGCGCCGGACACTCGGTCTACTTCGAGGATCCGGAGACGTTTAACCGATTGGTGCTGGAGTTCGTGGGCTCTCTTTGAAGATAGGATTCATCCTCGCCGCAAGGCTCCAGGCCGTCGATTTCAAGGTTTACGTCGCCCGTTTCAGACGCGCTTAGCGTACCAGGAGGGCTGACTGGTGCACCCGGCGGCGGTCCAGTTCTTTCGCTCCGCAGTCGCCACGAGGGGCGATAAGGGGTCGCTCGCCATGACCTTGCGTTTCCACGCATCGGCGCTCGCTGGAGACGAGCTTGCCCCAGTAGCCTACCCTGTTGCCTCCAGTGGCTTTGGCCCAATACATGGCGGTCTGGGCCCCGTAGACCAGCTCCGCCGCCGAGACGACGGATTCGGGGTAGCTGGCCACGCCCAGGCTGACCGAGGTCTCACCGACGGGCGTGAGCACGATGCGCGCTACGGTCTCCCGGAGCTGCTCCGCCAGGGAGATGGCGGCCTGCGCCGATGTTCCGGGCAGGAGGGCGGCGTATATATCTCCCCTCAGCCGGTAGGCCGAGCTGGCAAGAGAGAGCACAATATGCCGGAACTGCTCCAGGATGCTGTCTTGCAGTTCCGCGCTGAGGGAGTCGTTTACTGGGCGGAAGCCGTCCAGCCCCGCCACCAACACGCTCAGGGTGGTCGCCTCGTTCTCCGCCCGGGAGAAGTGGGTGGCCACCTGGTTCTGCAAGGCTTGGCGTTCACTCATGGCATCGATCCTTCATTACTGTCGCAGGTATTGTCGATTCCGGGTTAGAGGTCTGGCAGGACGGGGCGGGGCAACTTATCCAGTAGATACTGGGCCAGAGCTTTCTGGGCTGTTAGGCTCTTCTCTTTGGTCAGAGGGTGGCCACGTTGTTTGTGCCAGAAGCCGGTGCTCATGCGGACGGTCGTCAGAATGCTGTGCATTTTTCTCGGCGAGAAGTCCTTGGACTCCCGACACAGGTCAACCACCTGGGGGAACACCAGGTGGAGCGCTTGCACCCCCGGGGTTGTCTGTAGCACGTAGTTTTCTGGTTCGGAGAATGCCGCAGGCAGAAGGGCCTTGAGGGCGGACCAGAAATTGGTGAGCAGCCTGGCTAGCACCTCATCGGTGAGCTGGCGTAAGAAGTCATTCTTTACCACGGTCTGGAGGGAGGTGACCATGCGATGCTGACCTATGGGGCGCGAGGCTGACCGCTTCTGTCCAGTGACGTAGATCCTGTCTAGCCAGGGGCTTTCCGGCGTCTTCCGAAGGATGTCGATAATGCTGGTTGCCCGCGCACGGAGATAGCTTCGCTCACCCATGGACTGTAAGAGCGAATCCCCCTCGACCTCGCGCATGGACACAAGGTGCCGGTCTACTACACCGGTGGGGACTCCCTTTTGCTGAGTATTGATAATGTGGAAGTGGCGCATCTCTTCATAGTGGTTTACGCCTTCTAGGATTGTCACGGGCAGGAGGTAGTCCTTTACCCACTTAACCCCATCCTTCGTGAATGCCCTTTGGATGCCGAAGAGGCGGTGCTGTCCGTCAATCAGCCAGAGGGTCATGCTGTTAGGTATGGCGAGATCACCCCATTCGCCTGCGCCCTTCGATTCGCCCTCGGTCTCGAAGCTGGCCCGCTCGGGCTCCCGGATGCAGAGGAGGATAGAGGTGGGCAGTATCCCTTCTCGCTTGCTCAGAAAGGTTGAGACCTTCTTTAGACGGGCCTTCGCTACGGGCCGTTGGTAGCCCTGGGGGTTATCCTCTGTGACGTAGTCCACCTTGCAGTGGTCCAGAATCTGACTGGCGGTGAGGACCGTTGTGTAGAGGGTGATGCTCTCCCCCTTTTGTCGGAAACGGAGGGCTTTCGTTTTGATGGTCACGATGGTGTATTGCCCTTTCGCTGGCACATCGTTTGTTTGGTTGGCTGCCTAGGCGGCATCCGGATGCCCCTGCAATATCTCGATAAGGGATCTCAAATACTGGTAGAAGGCGCGAGCTCTCCTAGGGCGCACGTAGATGAATCCATCGTCCTCATAGGAGACAAGCCCAGCCTCATTGAGTTTATCGACGGCAGAGATCCCCTCAATACTGCGAGGCAGAAACAGGCTCAGCCGGCCTATCTCTGCCGGCGTGAATCTGACTTTGAGGTTGTCCCAATCGACCCCTTTTTCGGATGAGTATGTACGCAGGAAGAGGCGAATCGAATTGGTGCCCAGGGAGGCCTCGTACAGCGTCCTGGCTTCTTCGATGCCGAGCCGACGTTCGAACTCCCTAATCGCGTTGACGGCCTGCTCACCCAGTGGTGTTCGAACGATGTCTTCACCTTGTGCAGTCGGCTCAACTTGAATGAGGCCGAGCTTCGCCAGCTTGTTTAGATGGCGACGGTACTCACGCAGTCCGGTTCCTTCCGCCATCTCTTGTACCGCCGCGGAATCCATTTTGGACTCCAGAACATGAAGCAGTCGCGCCCGGAACCGGTCACCTCTGGGCGACGTTATCGCGGCGTGAAGGTCGGCGACCTCGTCCGCCCGCGTGAATATATCCTTTATTAGTCTGCCGCGGAGGTCTTCATCGCTCTGCATCACCATGCTGTTCGCGCCTGAATTGTACATTATGTCAGCCCTCTTTTCTCACGGGCTCGTTCGATCTGCAACGCAAACAGGCAATCATCCGTCGAGTTGTTGCCGGTCCGAAAGGAATCCGACAAGCCGACCTGAAGCCCTATGTAGAGAAGCAAGAAGGCGGAGAGGGTGGATCCGTCAAGAGCCAGAAAGGCCGCCAACGGACCGGCGAATAGTAACAGCTCGCTCGGTATGCCGGGCACGCTGTATGCCAGAAGAAATACGAGCGGAACCGCAAGCATCAGCTGCAACAGAGAGATATCGGCCCCGACTATCGTGGCCACCGCTCCCATGAAGACGAAGACCGCGATTAGCGTCCCGTTTATGTTCAGGTAGCTCCCCATGCCGACAACTAGGCGTCTCACTTCGGGTGTGACTTGAGGGAAATGCTTCTTCACCAGGTAGAGGTTGAGGGGCGCGGATAGCGCCTCCGACGAGGTGGCCCAGAGGAGCGGATAGATCCGGATCCAGTATTTGGTCAGATAGTGTTTAATTGAGAACCCCTTGACTGCGTATTTCGTCCACGCCAGCCAACCGGCGTGCCATAGAATTGAGCAGAGCCCAACCAGGAATGCGATCATGAGATAGACCCCGAGGATGCCAGTCCCGGAGTTAGGGTTGAAGGAGAATCCCACTACTGTCAGGTTCTGAAGATCGGAAGTTGTGCCGTTGTCTGCCAGCTCCCCGCCGATCGCCGCCGGCAGCGCGAACAGGTAGCCGCCGACGGCGATCATGAAGAACGGGGTCAGGATCAGCAGGTAGCTACCCGCGTGCTCAATGGCGCTGGCTCCCCGGTTCAAAGCTGCACTCAACGGCGAGTACCTGCGGGAGATCAGGGCCAGCACGATGGCTCCATAGATGGCCCATAGATACGGACTGTGGATGGCCGTATCCGCCAGGGAGCCAAGAGAGCCTGTAAGTGCCGGGCCGACGCCTGAGGACTGATCGGCGAAGACCGGCAGGCCCAGCACAAGCCAGGTGAAGACAGCCGCCCAAATGCAGGCGAGCAATCGCCTAAAGGACAGGGCCAGCAGAGCGTAGCCGGCGATGGCGCCGCTCTTTCTCATGCCAAGGATATTCGAAGCGGTCGGCGCCAGGATCGCGAAGATGACCACCGGCGCGACCCAGGTATAGCCATCGATGAAGCCGGACACCATCGAATTAATGCCGTTCGAGAACCGCTCCGAGGAAGCGCCCAGCAACAGACCGATCGCCAAGCCGGAGATGGAGAGCCAGGGGATGAATTTTTCTAGGTTGTCGGAAGCAGCCCGGTAGCGGGCCGAGATCCGGCCCAGGGCGCGCCAGAGCACGCCGACGGACTCTCCCGCCCTGCCGGGCGCCTCTGTGATTTCCCACACTTTGGACTTAGTCATTCCTTCCTCCAACCCAGCTACCTAGGCGAATACAACAACTCATCTTTGTGCCCTTGGGCCTCCCCCGAGGACCTCGTGGCTTGCTGCTGTGCGTCCCCCCACCCGCGCAAAGAGGCCAGTTCTCTGGCTCGGTCCCTTTGCGCGGGCAGGAGACCTGTTCTCTTCGGAGGCTACCTCAACTCCATCACGAGCTTCTGGATCAGAGTCTGTTTCAGGACCGCACTGGACAGAGCTGAGGTCATTAACCACCGCCTGGCGTGGGGATCACTTTCAATGCTGGAAGTGAGTGTGAAGGCGATGTCCTCCGCGAAGCCCTTAGATGTGGCTACCTCCCGGGCCATGACGGCAGCGACTCGTCTCTTAACAGCCTCCGTCAGACTGTCGCGTTCAGCCAGAAGCATAGACGGTCAACTCCTTTCGTCGCTCCGTGGACGTGGCAGCTTCTAGTCGCTCATCTCCTCTGCCAGCTTCTTAACGAGCTTGTTCCTGAACGCGTTGTTTCCCATCGCCGACTGGATGATCTTGGCCCGGAACTCAGGGTCATCCTCCAGCACGTCGGATAGCTCGTCAGCGATATCCTCGGCTAGGTCGCCAAGCGCTTCAGGGTCCTCCATCACGCCCTTCGCGATCTCTTCCACGAGCGCTGGATCCTTCAGAAGCTGGCGAACGTCGCTCGCATTAACGTCGATACCCACTTTTGTCACTCCTTTTCACTGTGTGGTTGAACCGATTATTTCCGCAGCTTGGAATCAGTCTGATATATCGATCACCTCCTTCGGATGAAAAGGTCGGCACGCCATGGTTGGCGTTTAGCCAAGTTTCCGCACTACCAACCGGACGACTCGCTGCCTAAATTCCGGGATATTCATCAGAGTCCCTGGCAGAGCGGTGGGGCTTGCCGGCTTCCTGGCCGGCTTGCGCTGGGGAGCCGGAACCGCCTCCTCAGCTGCCTCTGCGCTGATTGTCTGCTCTTCAGCAGCGGCTGGCCGCTCTTCCTCGACCGCTGCCTCTTCAGCAACCGGTGGCTGCTCTTCCACCACCGCCGCCTCTTCAGTAACCGGTGGCTGCTCAGGGATCTCGCCCTCCAGCAGGCCGGGCAACTGCTCTTCTTTGGGAACCGGCGGCTGCTTGGCCTGCGTCCTCTTAGCCGGCGCCTTCTTGGGCCGCACCCTTCCTCTCTTCCTGCCGCGTCGTCTCGGCCTCTCCTGTACCATTGCTGCTAGCCTCCTTCCTAGGGCTCGATCTCAGGCCCAATGCTCAGTCGTTAAAGTTCATGATTACCAGCTTGACCCCCGGCCCTAGCTCGCGCGTTTCGTCATAGCGCAGCAGAGACTCGATGTTGGCGTATTTGGGCGACTTTTCCCGAATGTCAATCCGGCCATCGGCTGCCGCTGAGCCCTCCGCCTGCTCCTCCGTGTCCCCGGCTTGCGATGATTGCGCTTGGTTTCGCATTCTCCTGGCCAAGTTCAACAGAGTTTCCGGGCCGGCGGGTTCGTGTCCGTTCTGCCGGCTCTGCAACTCCAGGGCTACTCTGTCCGCCAGCACCGAGACCAGGAGATCGAACAGCTCCGCCGGCCCGGCCGCAGGCGCCGGCGCCGGCTCGGACGCGGGGGCCACTGCCTCCCTGGATAGCTCATGTTCGAGGGCATCCGTCAGCTCCTTGGCCAGACTTCGGATTCCTGAGTTCATTCGAGACACCTCTCCTTCTCCCCTTCAATGGCCGTTAGGGGCTTGCAACCTTGTCACTGACGTCACTTCGGATAGCTTCTTGATTTTCTGAGCCGTTGGGCGAGTTGGAGCCATCGCCCTGAAGGAAGGCGTGACAGGCGGCTATTTCCAGCGATACCAGCCCTCCGAGACCAAGTTTCTTCTTCAGCGCGTCGCCCTTGGGTAAGGCGACGGTGCAAAGCGTGCCGTTCGTTAGCGTTATCTCGAGCCTTACGGTACGTCCCAGGAAAGAGTAATCGGTGATGGTTCCAACCAGCGTCGGTGTCTGCGGCTCTGATGGGTCGGGCAGGGCGCTCACCAGAACGTCCTCCGGCCTCACCATGACGTTTAGCCTCGTACCCTTCGGGAGGATGCTGTGATCTTCTTCCAGTACAGTCTGGAAGACGTTGGTGCGGCCGATAAATCGAGCGACGAACTCCGTCTGGGGGTTGTCGTAGACATCCGCGGGGGTCGCGATCTGTTCGAATCGACCGTGGTTCATCACCACCACCCGGTCGCCCAGTTCCAGCGCCTCCCGCTGGTCATGAGTGACCAGGATGGTGGGGACTTTCAGTTCGCGCTGCAGCTTCTTCGTATCTACACGTAGTTTTTGCCGAACCTTCGCATCGACCGCGCCGAACGGCTCGTCCAGCAGGAGCAGGCGTGGCTCCGACGCCAGGGCCCTGGCCAAGGCCACCCTCTGTTGCTGGCCGCCAGAAAGTTGGCGCGGCTGCCGGGCCTCCAGGCCCTCCAGCCCTACTAGAGAAATGAGATCGGCTACTCTCGTTCGCCGCTTTGAGGGTGGGACCTTTCGAAGCTTCAGTCCGAACTCAATGTTCTCAGTCACGGTCATGTGCTTGAACAGGGCATACCCTTGAAACATGAAGCCGATGTTCCGATCTTTGGGCGGCAGTTGGTTGACGCGCTCGCCGGCAATAAATATGTCGCCCGAAGTGGGGCTCTCAAGGCCGGAGATGACGCGCAGGATCGTAGACTTTCCGCAGCCGCTTGGCCCCACCATCGTCAGAAACTCCTCCGGCTCAACGTCAAGATCGACGCTGTCCACCGCCGTGAACCATCCCTCCGGCCGGCGAGGATCCGGAAACCTCTTGGATAGATTGCGCAGCGTTATTGCCGTTGTCATTGGAGCGCCCTTCCCAACGTGAGCTTGCCTGTCGCGAACTTCAGGCCGAAGAACAGGACGAACGAGATCAGCACTAGTACTACCGACATGGCTGACGCTGCCTCAATGTTGCCGGCATTGAATTCAGAGAAGATAAATAGGGGAGCGGTCTGAGTGCGAAGCGCCAGATTCCCTGAAACCATGATCGTGGCGCCGAACTCTCCCAGGGAACGGGCGAAGGTGAATATGGAGCCGACGATGAGAGCGCTCTGGATAGCGGGAAACGTGACATACCGGAACACCCCAAAGCCGCTGGCGCCGAGCGTTTGCGCCGCCTCTTCTTCCCCTCGCTCGGAGTCCTGCAAGACAGGGCCAACCGCCCTCACCACATAGGGAAAGGTCATGAATAGATGAGCAACTAGGATACCCGGAAAAGAGAACATTATCCTTATCCCTGCATCGGATAAGGGCCCGCCTATTGTGCCGACAGGGCCGTACAGCAGGAGCAGAGTAAAACCAGTGACCGATGCCGGAATGGCTATTGGAAGGTCCACTAACGAATCGATGAAGCTCTTGGCGCGGAATTCGTATCTGGCGAGAACGTAGGCGACGAGCGTGCCCATGACCCCATTGATGGCGGTGGTGGCTGTAGCCAACGTCAAGGTGTAGCGCAGCGAGAAAACCGCCTCGGGCGATGAGACCGCTTCCCAGAACGCTGCCAGACCACCTTGGTAGGCTTGAGTGAAGATAGCGGTCAAGGGAAGGGCGATGAGCAATATGAGAAAACCGATCCCCGACGTCATAAGAGCGTATCGGGCCATAGCTCCGGTGGCCTCTACGCTTCTTTGCTGACCCAAGGTGGCTACTCGCTTCAATCTAATCTCCCCTCGTTGTCGGACGTAGTCTTAATCTCTTTGCGCTTCTCGCCACGCGCCCTCAATGATCTGGGTGGAGGCTTCGTCCCACCCGCCCAGGTCGTCTATGGTGAAGGGCGAGTCTACCTTCTGAAAGTTTGTGGCGTGTCGCCGAAATACCGTCTGATCCACAACACGGAAATGGTGCTTGGCCATCGCCTCTTGGGCCTCGGTGCCCCATAGGAAGTCCATGAACTCCTCCACCAACGCTGCGTCCTCCTCGCCGATATTGGCGTCGATGATCACCACTTTTGGCTCTATGGCGATCGTGCTCTGGGGCATGATGATTTCGTAGTCCAGCCCTTTGGCAATGTCCACTAGCGCGTCATTCTCGTAGGTGAGAAGGGCATCCCCGTACCCAAGGCCGAACTGGGTCAGGGCCTTCCTTGCAGACTCGGGAAGGCTGCTGGCATTATTTATCACCCGTTTCAACAATTTGGCTGCGGGCTCCGTACCGCCGTCGCTCGGAATGCCGGTGCCGTTGAGGAAAGCTGACCCGTACAGGGCGAGGATGGCCCACTGGGCACCTCCCGAGGTCGTAGGGTCAGGGAGGAGGACGTCCACGCCGTTGTTGCCCAGGTCATCAAAGGACTTGATGTTCTCTGGGTTCCCGTCGCGGGTGAGGATCACTGCCACCGTGAGAGCGAAAGTACCGTTGCCAGGGAAGGTTCTCCAGTCAGTGGTGATCAGCCCATCCTCCATCAGCTTCGTGGGCTCAATTTCCGTGGCGAAGATAGCTACTTGGGCGGGAGCACCGGCTCGGATCTGGTTAAAGAGGTGCCCGGAGCCGGCAAAGGCAGTGACGAACTCCACCTCTTCGCCGTGGGTCTGTCGATACCATTCCTGGAAGGCGGGGATCACCTCATTCTTTAGGGGCTCCTCCATGGCGCTGTAGCCGTAGATGGTGATCGTTCTGCCGGAGCTCTGGCGGGCGAGATCCCAAAAGGTTGTCAGGGAGATGGTGATAAGCACACCCAGGGCAACGATCGTCAATATTCGTGACACGCTCACTGTCGGTTACCTGGTGGCTTCACTGGCGCTCTCACGTGCTAGATGTGGGCTGCATGAGCGGGGTTTAAAGACGTAAAAGTTTAAGGGAGACAGCCTAAGCTTTCGGGCCAGAGAAGAAGTCGCTGGGCGGTCTCGCAAGGAAGCCGAGCGCTGGCGGGTGGGCCAGCGATTCTGAAGGCCACCTGCTGTGGCAGTTAGCGTCATGTGGTTTGGGCCCCGTCCCGACCTTCGGTGAGGATCTCTTTGAGTCTCGCGATAGCCTTCCTCTCCAACCGCGAGACATGCATCTGGGAAAACCCGAGGCGGCTAGCGATCTCCCCTTGGGTCCGCTCTTCGTAAAACTTCTTCCGGATGATCGCCTTTCCCAGTTCGTCGAGCTTAGCCACGGCTTCCGTCACACTGATCCGGTCACAGGCGCTCTCTAATGTAGGGTCCTCTTCGCCCAGGAGATACGCGATTTCAACCGCGACCTGACTATCGAGTTCAGCGTCGAGCGAGAGAGGGTAGGCGTTGCGGTTGAGTTGCAAAGCCTCGTGAACGCTTTGGTTGGTAGCTTCCAGGCAGTTAGTCACTTCGTCGATGGTGGGGTAGCGTCCCAGCTTCTGAACCAGGGCTTGGGTTAGTCTGTCAACCTCCACCTTCAGCCGCTGGAGCGATCGCGGAATCTTGAGGAGCGAGCGGTGGTCCCGAAGATAGTTCAGGAGCTCGCCAGTGATGCAGGGGTTCACAAAGGCGGCAAAGTCATAGCCTTGACCCGGCCTGTATCTGTCTATCGCTGTCAACAAGGCCATCGCCCCAACCTGACGGAGGTCCTCTATCGGCTCTCCTGAGCCGGCGAATCTATTGCAGGCTCGATTGACCAGGCCCAGGTGCATCTGGACCAACTGATCTCGGGCGCCCCGGTCCCCCCAATTGCGGTAGCTCGTTATGAGTTGATGGATGCGCAGCCTACGAGCGAGCTCGTCTGCCATGCCAGCTAGATAGTTCAGCTGATGCGTCGTAAAACTTTGGTCGCTGGAGGAAGCAATGGCTAAGCCACCGGCCAGCGTGCCTTCCCATCTGACTGGCGCCCAGGCACATGTGTAGGGGTACTTCTTGCGGGCATCCTTTCGCGTAAAGAACAGGTAGTAAGGTACGGTGTGGCTATTAATGGGCGTGCTGGCCCTGCTTAGTATCTCAGCCAGCTCCTGATGCGGTCGTACCGTCTGCGCTGGCTGGCCGGCTCCAGTATCGGCACCGGCATGGTCAACCAGGAACCACTCGTTGTCCGCGACTGCCGTGACATATGCCGCCACGGCGCCTGCGTTTAGGCGCTGCAGAACCGAGCCAAGAATCGAGTCAAGAGGGCCTTGTGACTTGCTGGAGCGCGGTGCATGTTGGATCACTTGGGCTCCTCCGCGGATTGGGTTGACCAGGCCGTTCGCCGACTCGCAGGACCTAATTGTTGGGGCGCGAAGGTTTACTGGAGTCCTTCAATTAATAATCGCTTTGCTGCCTGACTTAAACAGCGTGTGCTATGAGGGCACTCGCAAGTTTTCGTAGAGCTTGCGTTAACGGCGAGCGGCGGTTACCGGCTCCGCGCAGTCGATCTGTGAATGGGGAAATATTGCGTGAAGGCGGCTTGGGGAGAACGAGGGAGAGGAAAGAAAGTCAGTCAGGAAGGGGCTTGAGAGGGGTCCTGCTCCAAGTAATCGATACTGTCCCGGAGCCGCCTGGGCTGAAAGCCGAACAGTCGCTGCACGACATCGAGGTCAGTGACAGTATCAAGAGCCAATAGTTCGAGTGCAGCTGGGGCCTGACCGTGGCGAATCCGCAGGAGTTTTCCCATGACAGAAAGCGCTCTGGCTGCTTTGACAGACAGCAGCGGGAGTGGCCCCCGATATCCCATGCGCTGGTTGATGGTATCCGACACCTCTTGAAAGGTGAGGTGTTCAGGCCCGCCGAGGCTTAGCACTTGGTTTTCAAACCGCGGGTCCTCTATGAGGGCGATAACACACCGCACCAAGTCGTCCGCGTGAATCGGCTGTAGCATCACGTCGGCTCTCGCGCCAACTGACAGGGCAGAGCCGCGCCTGATAATCCGCGCGAGCCCGTCGGTTAGACGATCTCCCGGCCCGAATACCACTCCCGCTTCGATGATGGTATAAGGGATCCCGCTCTCCATTACCGCCAGCCGGCCACCGTACCTGCTCCTCAGGTACGGGTATTTCGGATCATCCGCTTCCCATCTCTCGCTCAAGTGGATCACTCGCTTCACCCCGGCGGCCTTGGCCGCCTCCATTAGCCTCCGCACGCCCTGGTGGTTGACCGCTTCGTAGGTTTCAACGCGCCGTGGCTTCCTGCACACGGCTAAGTTGATGACCGTATGAACCCCTGCTACTGCCTCAGCAAGGCCGTGTCCCTCCGCCAGGCTGCCGTAGGCCAGCTCTAACCCCCGCCCTTCTAAGACCTGAACGTCATCAGAGTCCTTGACCAGACATCTGATCGGTCGCCGGCCTGCGTCCAGCAGTGCGGCCACCAGGCGCTGGCCTATGAATTCCGTAGCACCGGTGATCAGAATGCGATGGGCAGAATCGACAAGTCGTGGCTGGTGCCCGTCGGAATTAGCGATGCGGTAGCCTCTGCGGGAAACCGTTTGGAGAAAACCAGAATCAACACCGGCTCGGGCAAGCTTCTCTCTGATATGAGCAATGTGGGCGCGCACCAGCGCCGCCTCGCCCGTGTGAGGACGAAAGCCCCAGACTTTGATAAGCAGGTCCTCAGGGGGCACGGGTGTGCCAGCGCGTTCGGTCAGATACCAGATTAGGCGGAACTCAGTCGGCGTTATGTCCACCTCTTTTCCCCTTACCTTTAGCTCCTGCGATTCGTCGTCAAGGACGATCGGCCCTGCGCGCAGAACTTTCTGATCCCGACGCTCGACGCTGGCCACTCGATCCTCAAGCACTGCCGAGACCCGTTCGACCAGCTCGGCAGCCCGAAATGGCCTTGTGAGGTAGGTATCCAGGCCCTGGCGAACGTAGGACGGGGCCTTTGTTGATGGATCCGTTGATGACAGCAGGAAGATCATTGGAATTTGTTGGTAGTTAGGGCCAGACCGTAGTCGATTACAGAATTCCGCGGGGGTCATGTCAGTGACCGCCCGGTCAAAGCAGATCACGTCCACCTGAACCGTCTCCAGCGCGGAGAGGCCGCCGGATCCCGAATACTCAACGACGCCTATGTGGCCACGCTGGGTCAGCGCCTGTTCGGCCGCGTGGAGCGCTCTCAGGTCAGGCGATATGACGAGAACGGTGGCCAAGCAGAACCCCTAACGATTGGCGGCTCCACAGCTAAACGCCATCGGGTTGCAATTGCGTCTAGCCATGCATAGCGGTTCAGCGGAGAAAAATAAGTCGGAGTCTGATACCATATGCTCGGCGAGGCGGACGCGGAAAGCAATGCCGGAATTGCAGTAAATTCGTACCCCTTTTGTAGTACGGGCGGGGTGCCCTGCGCGCCGGGGTCTTCCCGGCCATCTGTAAGAGGGCGAAGGGGGTGTGGCCGCTAGTCGAGCAGTCCTTCCCTGAGGCCCCGCGCGACCGCTTCTGTGCGCGAGCCAGCGCCCATCTTGGCGAGGATGTTGGAGGTGTGC
>CAJXNA010000010.1 GCA_913056415.1 uncultured Chloroflexota bacterium
CTCGACAACGAACGCGCACCAAGCGGCGAGCCGCTCGACCTCGCTGGGCGCATCATCGCCTTCACCTACGAGGACGCCGAGAAGAAGGCCGACCAGGTCTCGCTCCAGCTCGACAACTTCGACCTCGCGCTGTTCGAGCGTGCGGAGCTGGTGGGCGGCGCGACGCTCGAAGTGTCCTGGGGCTACCCCGGCAACATGGCGCCACCGCGCCGCGTCGTCGTGAAGAAGCTCAAGGGCTTCCAGACACTGACCATCGATGGCCAGGCCACGAGTGTCTTGATGAACCGCGAGGCGAAGACACGCTCCTGGGCGAACAAGTCGCGCGCCGACGTCGTGCGGGAGATCGCCGCCGAGCACGGCTACGAGGGCGAGTTTCTCGACGTCGAGGACACCGGCGACGTGCTCGACACCATCAGCCAGAGCGCCGAGACCGATGCGCGCTTCCTGCGGCGTCTCGCCGCGCGCGAGGAGTACGAGTACTTCGTCGATGACACGGGCTTTCACTGGCGCTCGCGCGATCAGGCCAGCGCGCCGAAGCACGTGCTGACGTGGTTCTCCGACCCGGGGCGCGGCGACATCATCTCGGTCAGCGTCGAGAGCGATCTCCAGCGACGCGCCGGCCGCGTCGAGGTGCGTGGGCGCGACCCGCTCGCCAAGACCACGGTGGAGTCGGCGGCGACAAGCGCCACGGTCGAGCGCGCGACGCTGAGCGACGTCCTCGAGGTGGTCGATCGCGAGACCGGCGAGACCTCGCTCCAGGAGCGCAACGCGACGACCAGCGTGCATCCGACCTCCGCGCCGACGCCGGCTGCCGCCGAGCGCGAGTCGGCCGCGCGCTTCCGCCGCGCCGAACGCGAGACGGTGAAGCTCGCGCTGCAGGTGGTGGGCGACCCGACGCTACGCGCGAAGCAGGTCGTCGAGGTGCGCGGCATCTCGAGCCTGCTCTCGGGCAAGTACTACGTGACCGAGGCGAAGCACGTCATCTCGTCGTCGGGCTACGTGGTCGACCTGAAGCTCACGCGCGACGGCACCGGCGATCGCCGAGGCGCGGGCCCGAACGCACGAGGGCAGCCGCAGGGCGGCGAGCCGAACCGCACCACACCGGCGACGGGCACGAGCACCGTGACCGAGCTCGAGCGCGTCGACCCGGAGACGGGCCGCACCGTCGTCGAGTACCGGCACGACGGCAACGTCGTCGGCGTCGAGGACCCGGCGGAAGAGGTCCGCGGCGAAGGCCGGCTCGCCGAGGGCCATATGCACCCCGGCCAGCTCCCCGGCGGTTTTTAGGGTATCGGGGTGGTTGGGTCCGAGCGCCCTCTCCTGGGTTACAAGGGTGTCCTGGTACAGGGCCTTCGCTTCCCGGTGGAGCGCCTCGGCGAGGGCGAGCACCAGCGGTCGCCGGTCGCCGTAGTGTGAGTCATTGGAGAGGGCGGCGAGCGTGTAGGGCCCCGTGATCAACGCCTTCACCGGCTTCGTGCTGTGGCCAGCCGCGAACTCGTAGTCGCGGACCAGGATCGGCTGTCGCCAGCGCACAGGAGCCGTGACGTTGGGCTGCCGGTAGTAGGTGTTGGTATCGAAGTAGCGGATCAGGCCCGTTATCTCTAACCCTTGGAGCCGCTGAGCGATGTAGGTCTGGTCGTCATCCCAGCGGATCTGGCCGTCCGTGACGAGGTCCAGGCCGGCCTCCGCCTGCTCGGCGATGACTTCGATGGTGACCTCATTCTCGATCTGTGCCAGCTCCTCGGCGGTGATGTCGCCGCGGTCACGGCGGGCGATCGCCTGGCGCAGGCGGGCGGGCCGGGGCCGGTTGGGTATCTTTGGGTAGGAGCCAGCGGCGGTCGTGCGCATTTCAGGAGTCCTTCTGCTTGTCGGTTGTCTTCAGCCGCTCGATCTCGGCCTTGACCTCGCTCAACTCTTCTTCCAGTTGTAGCACGGGTGGACATTGGGGGTCAACGAAGAGGGAGAGGGTCTTTGACGGACAATGAAAGCGAGCCGGTCGTTGACCAGACAACCGACTCGCTTCTGTTTGCGGTGCGGGAGGGGGTGTTCCTGCTCCGCTTTGTCTGGACAGAGATTAGTCCTCAGCGATAGGGGCTGGGTTAATAAGCGGTTAAACGGTGGTAGGACTTTGGTAAGAGTTTGTGGGAGGCCAGATGATTGAGGCAACGGTTGGCTTAGGTACAGCCGCTTGCAAACCGGCCGATCTTCTATTATGCTGGGCAGGCTAAATAGCTAAGTGTGGAGGAGAGGCGATATGGCCGGTACCAGCATCGTCAAACGAACGTATCCCTGGCAGACCACGATCAGCGAGGTGGAGATCACCTTCCGCTTGATGGAGGCCTCAGATCGCGACGGCATATTAACATTCGCGCGCTCCCTGCCGGACCACGACCTTCTGTTCCTGCGATTAGACATCACCGATCCGGAAGTAATCGATGAGTGGGTGGAGAATATAGATAAGGGCCGCACGATCACCGTCATCGCGGAGGGCGGCGGCGAGCTTCTAGGCTACGCTAGCCTTCACAGGGATGACGTCACCTGGCGGCGGCACGTGGGTGAGATCCGGGTCATGCTGAAGCCGGATCTGCGCGGCTTTGGCCTGGGCAAGATCATGGCTAACGAGGTGTTCGCCATAGCTAAAGACCTGGGGCTGCAGAAGGTGATGGTGCAGATGACTACCGATCAGCGAGGAGCCCGCGGTATGGTGGAGAGCCTGGGCTTCCAGCCGGAGGCGCTTCTGGCCGATTTCGTGATGGCGCGCGACGGACGTACCTACGATTTACTGATAATGTCCTACGATGTGACCGGCTTCAGCGATACGGCGGAGACACGACCTCGCCGCTAGCCGGCGTCCGCGGCCAGGGGCTGCTCTTTCGTCGGCGCCGCGCGTCTCCGTGATTTTGGTCGCGCTTTAGTCTTCGCGGCGACCGTCGCTGCCTCAGTTGCTGTCACTCCGGCCGCGGACCTCAGCTCCACATACGATTGCTGCAGGAAATCTCCCAGCCGGTCAACGTCCGGCGCTGCCTTGGCGTCCGCTATCAGGCCGAAGTAGAGCTTCTGGTTGTAGCTGGTCACCGCACATCCGACGCCCATCTCCCAGGCGATAGGCACCAGCGGGTAGTGCGCCTCCAGCGGGTGGCCGACCGAGTAAAGGGGGATCATGGGGCCGGGAACGTTCGTGCAGACCAGGTTGGCCAAGGTGTTGGGGGGCGTGGGCAGGCTACCCAGCATCGCTTGAAGCATCGGCGGCAGGTTGCCCAGGGAGTCCGACGCCAGCTCCATGCCGTCTGCGATGTGGTTTCTCTTCAGGTTCTCCATTCGTTCGTGCACGACGTTCAGCCGCTCGATGGGGTTGCGCAATCCTAAAGGCACCTCCACGAGTAGCATCGAGACGTGGTTGCCCAGACTGCCCCGTTCGTCCTCACGCCGTACGTTGACGGGCGTGAGCACGCGCGCGACCTGACCTTCCGTATCCAGGCCGTGCGCTTCGTAGTAACGGCTGAGGGCGCCGCCGAGCATGGCCAGGATGACGTCGTTGACTGTTCCGCCGGCGGCCTTTCGGATCGCCCGCACCTCTTGGAAGGAGCACTCGCTCCAGGCCAGCTTGCGATCGCCGGAGAACGCTTGGTTGAAGGGCGCTCGCTGGCCGGGACGAGTGAGGTAGGGCAACGCCGTCTCCAGGGCACGGCTCACGCTGCGGAGGGAGGCGGAATTTTCAACCGTGTTCAGCAGCGCCTTCTGGATATCAGCGGTCGCCTTCAAGTTGTCGGCCATCCGGTCGAACAGGGCATCGAAGAAGCGAGAGGCGGCGTCAGGGATGGGTGGCGGATCGTAGGGCTCGCTGGTTGGGGGAGGCGGGTCCGGCGAGACATCGAGAGTCACCATCAGCAGCTCGATACCGGAGACGCCGTCCACCAGGCAGTGATGGACTTTGGATACGAGGGCGCTTCGATCTCCTTCCAGGCCGTGTACCAGGTATATCTCCCATAGGGCTTTGTCTCGGCTCAGCATACCTTGGAAGAGTCGCGCTGCCATCTCTCGGAGCTGGTGATCGTTGCCTGGCGGGTCCAGGCGCACCGGAATGACGTGCTTGCGGATATTGAACTCTGGATCGAACTCCCAGGTAGGGTGGGCGATGTTGAAGGGAGCTGGGATTACCCGCTGGCGGTAGCGCGGGATGAGGTGAAGCTTCTCCTCCAGGTTCTTGACGAATCGCTCATAAGGGATCTCTCCCTGGAAAACAGCGACCGAGCCTATGTGCATAGGCGCATCTTCCCGCTCGAAGTACAGGAATGTGGCGTCTTCTGTGCTGAGCCGGTGGCTTAGGTTGGTTTGGGTCATCTTAGGTCCCCCTTGGGGACGCCCGGGCTATAGCCGGACTTGACAGTGATTGCCCGTGTTACCCCCCCGCGAGCTACTGGAGCATTATAATACCTTTTCGCCGGTATTAACAACGTCGCCCAGAAATTTGTTATTATAGGGGGCGGACATACCGCCGGTAGCCCTGGTCTATAGGTCAAGGGGAGGGTTTGTTTGGCTACATGGCACTCACCCAATAGGGAAGAGTTTCAGGCGATGGCCCTGCCTCTGTGGCGGGAAGCGCTGGTGGGGATGGACTGGTTGGCCCTAAGGGCCTCCCCTGTCTATCGGGGCGACGGCGTGCCGCACGGGGACGGCAGCGTCGTGGTGCTTATCCCCGGCTTTCTCGGGTCAGATCAGTATCTTGGCGACATGTTCTCCTGGCTGCGACGGATTGGCTACCAGCCTTATATGTCTGGCATTGGCAGGAACGCCGACTGCCCGGATATTCTCACCGGCAGGCTCACGGAGACGGTGAAAAGCGCTTATCTGGAAAGCGGCCGCAAGGTTCATCTCATCGGGCACAGCCTGGGCGGCACCCTGGCCCGCAGCGTGGCCGCTCGGCAGCCTCACCTCGTCGCCTCGGTTATCAGCATGGCGGCGCCGTTCCGCGCCGTCCGCGCTCACCCGATGGTGCTGGGGGCGGCGATGATCGTCAGGCGCCGCATTCTGTTAGACAGGGAGATCCAGTCCGATTGCTACAGCGGAATCTGCTCCTGCGATTTCCTGGAGTCTCTACGGCAACCGCTGCCGGACTCCATCGTACAGGCTGCGATCTACACGAAGGCGGACGGAGTTGTCGACTGGCGCTGCTGCATCAACGACGATCCCGAGACCGATATCGAGGTTTCCGGCACCCATGTGGGGCTGGTGTTCAACGCCCAGGTGTACCGCCACGTGGCCAACGTGCTGGCCTCTGCTATCGAGCGGAGTCAGGACCTGGCGGACAGGCAGTCCGCTTAGCGCCGCGTTACTCTGTCTTCGTCTCTCCAGACCGGGCCTTCCGTCGCGGGCGCGTCTCCCCTTCAGCCTTGGCGCTGTTGCCGCCGCGGCGCGGGCGCACGATCTGGCGAGCGCGCTCCTGGGCTCGTCCGGCCAGCCCGCGCGAGGACTGGATCACAGCCTCGCCGGCCTGCCGATTGGCGTCTATCAGCCGGCGCAGGGCCTCACGGCCTTCCTGCTGCGCGTCCATCGCCTCGTCCAGCCACTGGCGGGAGAGCCCCAGGACGCGTCCCTGGGTATTGGTGAGCGTTTGCACCACCGCCCCTGAGGACGTAGCGAGATCGGTCGGCGACTTGGCGATTGTGGCGGCCAGCTCCACAGCCTCCCGCTGGCCTGTCTGCGCCTGCTCGATGACCTCCTTGGATACGCGGTAGCCGCGGTCTACGCCGGCTTTCAGCGTGTCCAGGATAACATCGTAGGCGTCATCGACGGCGCCGAAGAACTTATCGATTGAGCTTGGTTGTGGCATGAGCGACCTCCGCTTGACAAATCTACTATACTAAGTGCAAGATACACATAGCGGCAGTTCGATGTCAACCCCGGCCCAGGTACAATCAATCACAATATCGAAAATTCGCTAATGGTAACTCGAAGCAGACGTTCTAGCACCCTTCGCTCTAAGAGAGAGGAAGAGCAGAACGGCGGCGGCCGCCAGCCCCGCCTCCAAGGCGATCTCCTGGCTTCCAGCCTGCTTGCGTTCCTGCGCAACTGGCCTGCCTACGGCTATCAGCTCGTTCGGGAGCTGAGCAAGGCGGGGCTGCCTGCGTTCGATTCGGCCACGGTTTACCGCACGCTGCGGCAGTTGGAGCGCACCGGGCTGGTCTCCTCTTTCTGGGACACATCAGAGTCTGGGCCGGCCCGGCGTATGTATTCGCTGACCAGGGCGGGGGAAACATTTCTCAATTTGTGGCTAGATTTGCTAGCTCACTACCAAAACATCTTGCAATCAGCCCTCAATCCATACGAAAATCTGAAGAGGCGGGGTGATGGTGGCGGCGACCGACCAACGAAGCAGGAGCCCAAACGTTCGCGGGGCTCGAAAAAGGGAGGGCGCCATGCCTGATAGCGATGACCGTCCGGATGTGGGTCAACTATGGCGGACCTGGCTCACGGAGACAGAGCGCCAGTGGAACACGTTCTTCAACGACGTGATGGGCACGGACTCCTTTGGTCGTTTCCTGGGTGGGTACATGGACATATATTCCACCTTTCAGCGGCTGGTGGCCCAGAATATGGAGCGTTCTCTTTCCACCCTCAACGTGCCGAGTCGCAGCGACATCGTCGAACTGAGCGAGCGTCTCAGCGGTGTCGAGGAGAGGCTGGGCGCTATCGAGTCCAGCATCGACGCCCTCGCCGAGGCGGTCGGGCATCCCTCTGAGCCCGCGGCTGTGACGCAGCTTCGTCCTCGTCGGACCAGGCGACCTCGCGCCCAGGCTGCGGAGGCCCAATAGGCCAGCCCGGCTAACCTTCCGTTGGAGTCATATCTATGACCACTGTGCGTACCCCGGAGACGCCTCCGATACCAGAGATCTTCCGGACTGAAGTAGTCAAGCGCAACCTGGACCGTTTCAGGCGCAGCGTGGACGTCCTCCTCGACCGGGACCCGCCGGTGGTGGGCGCTACCCCCAAGGATGTCATCTATGCAAAGGGGACGATGCGCCTCTACCGCTATCGCCCTGTCACCGACGAGGTCTATCGCATACCCATCGTCCTCGTCATGTCGCTCATCAGCAAGCCGTACATCCTGGACCTTTCGCCCGGCCAGAGTCTGGTGGAGTACCTTCTGCGGGAGGGGTTCGACGTGTTCATGGTTGACTGGGGGGTTCCCCGGCCAGAGGACAGCCGTCTGGGCCTGGAGTACTACGCCCTGGAGGCGCTCCCCCGCAGCATTGAAGAGGTGCAGAGGGTCACGGGGGAGAAGGAAGTCAGCATCCTGGGTTACTGCCTGGGGGGGCTGTTTGCCCTCATGTACAACGGCATCGTCCAGGACGCCCCCGTGGCGAACATTGTCTGTGCTGCGACCCCTGTCGACTTCGATGGCATGGGCCTGTTTAAACGCTGGAGCGACCGCCGCTGGTTCGACGTCGACCGGCTGGTGGACTCGCTGGGGAACATCCCGCCCGACCTGATCTTGCGCTCCTTCGAGCTGCTGCGCCCGGCACAGCGGTGGGCCACCTACGCCCGCCTGACAGATAACCTCTGGAACGATCTCTGGGTCAAGAACTACCGCCTGTTCAACCGCTGGGTGAATGATCAGATCCCCTTCCCGGGTGAGGCCTACCGGCAGATGATCAAGGAGCTGATGTGGGAGAATAAGCTGATGAAGGGGGAGCTTGACCTCAGCGGGCGGAGGGTGGACCTGGCCGCTATCGCCTGTCCTGTGCTCCACGTGATGGCAGAGCACGACGACATCGCTCCCATCGATGCTACACGTCCTCTCACGTCCCTGGTGGGCTCCGAGGATAAGGAGGACGTGATCCTGAAAGGCGGCCACGTGAGCCTCGTCGCCGGCCGCAACGCCTGGTTCCGTCTCTGGCCCAAGATCTCCGAGTGGTTGGGCGCGCGCTCCGTTTGAGGACGATCGCTTGCACGTAGACGGACGCACCGTAATAGTCACGGGCGCTTCGTCAGGGATCGGACGCGCGACAGCGCATGAGTTCGCCCGCCGGCGCGCCCACGTTGTCCTCGCCTCACGCAGCCGCGACAAGCTGGATGCCCTGGCCGGCGAGCTTGCCGACTACCCAGGGCGTCGTCTTGTTGTTCCGACCGATGTGACCGACCGCCTGGCTGTGGAGGCGCTGGTGCGCCGCACCGTTGAGGAGTTCGATGGTGTGGACGTGCTGGTGAACAACGCCGGCGTCGGGCTGTTCGCGCCGATCGCGACCGGCAGCCTGGACAACATGCACCATCTGTTCAACGTCAACTTCTGGGGCGCCGTTCACTGCATTCAGGCCATCGTCCCTTACATGCGGCGTCAGCGTCGCGGCCATATCGTCAACGTCTCTTCTGTCGCGGGTAAGGTGGCGACACCCTATCTGGGTGCCTACAGCGCCACCAAGTTCGCCCTTACCGCCGTCTCCAACGCCCTCCGCTCCGAGCTGGCGGGCACTGGCATCGGCGTGAGCACCATCTACCCGGGACTTACCGATACGTCGTTCCAGGAGAACATGCTGCGTGAGGTGGACGTGCCTGACCTGCCCGCGTACTTGCGGACGGCGGGCCCAGCGGCCGTCGGGCGGCGCATCGTTCAGGCCGTGCGCTGGGACCTTCGCGATACCTACGTTACGCTGGCGGACTTCGCCGCCGTCAACGCCTACCCGCTGGCGCCGGGGCTGGCCGATTGGGCGCTGCGCCTCTTCTGGCTGGGTTCGGGCGCTCGCCTTGGTGTCGAAGGTACGCCTTTCGAGGCCATCGGGGAGCTTGCGGAGCCCTTCGCCGCCGATGCGCCGGAGCCGCCCTCGGAGTCACCGTAGGCGACATAAAGGCGAGCCGCCCTCAGAGCGCAGCAGCCTGAGGGCGGACGAATGCGTCGTTGTCGCCGGTTGTGTATCGCGCCAGGCTACTCGACCAGGCTCATGACGGGAACAGGCACCGAGAAGCCGCTGAAATAGTCGACGGTTATGCTGGAGTTGCCGTCCATAAGGAACGTGTCGGAGATGAACTGGTGGAAAGTGCTGCCGGTGTTGCCGACCAGGTGTATCTGAGCGCCAGCGGCGTATACGGCGCCCCATCCGCCCGCGATAGCGTCACCGCTCATTTTCACGGTGGTGGTCAGAGTGCGGTTCTGGAAGATGACGACCCCCTCATACGGGCCGCTGGTAGGTGCTGTGAGCTGTGTGTCGCTGGTGCCGGTCAAGGTGACCTCACCCTCATCGATGTAGAAGGTGACGCCGTCGCCGGTGACGACGCCGTTACCGGCGATTTCCAGGCCCTCGCCCTGGAGGAAGTATAGCCCCGAGCCGAAGGTGACGTTACCGCCGCCACGGATGGCGATGCCGCCGGTGATGAGGTAATCGCCCTCCAGGAACTCGAGCTTCCAGTTGCTGCCTGCCGGTTTAAAGGTGGGACAGTCGTAGACGCCGGGCTCGAGCGTGACCGGACCGGCCTGGCCCTGGAAGGTCGGGCAGGTCTGTACGGGCGCGCTGGTCGGCGTGGGTACGGGCACTCCTATCAGGGGGTCGTCGAAGTGGCCGGCCCGGCTGGGTGGCAGGGATACATCGAATGACTTGCCTGTCATGTTCCATCCGCCCACGACATGATTGGCGGCCGTGGCCACGGTTACCGCGCCGTCTGTAGAGAATGCGTTGGCGGTACACTCGGAGTTGGTCAGAGTGCCGGCGTCGGCGATGATTAAGTTCACCTGGCCATTGAACTGCATCGACTGACAGGCCGTCTCGCTGAGGGTAATGATGGAGTAGGGCTTGGGCGTCTTGTCTATGCCGGCGACAGCCCGAGCAGATATGTCGAATGAGGTCTTGCCCACCGCGGGCGCCAGGACGGCATCGATCGGCTGCTTGATGATCACCTCGACGAAGTCCCAATCTCCGATGTGGGGGCCGGATTTGGGCGGGATGTTGATGTCAACCGTGACATCGGCCGCGGCGTTATCGTAGCCGTTCTGCAGCGCGAGGTCGCGGGCTGCGTTGGCTGCCAGAACTGAGGATTGTCCCTCGAGCATGACATCGGCGCCGGCCAGGGCGGCGGCATCGGCGGCGTTCTGCATGTCGCGCCGGGCGACGTAGGCGAGACCCACATCGATGGTCATGGCCGCCATGCCGAGGAGAACGGCCAGCCCAAGGGCGAACATAATCAGGGTTTGTCCGCTCTCGTCGCGGCGCTTGACGCGCTTTGGTCCGCCCTTGAGGCCTATCACGCCTGCCTCCTGCCACTAAGCCAAATGGTTGGTCGTTGAGACTTTCCATAATGTAGACGCCCCTAGGAAAGGGGTTGTTGCGGTTGGATAGTGAACATAAAGTGAACAGGGTGAATATTGAGTGGACGGGTGCGCTATCGGAGAGAGAGAAGTAGAGGCGCTTCGTGTTGGTGTAGAGGGGGTTCTCTGCCGCTACGCTTCGGCCGCTGGTCCGGCCGTTGCATGCTCTCCTAGGTGTCGCACCTGGGGCATGACGTAGTCTCGCATAAGCTCCATGCTGCGCAGGACTTTATTGTGGGCCAGGCCACCGATGCGTGTCCAGGACAGGTAGTGGGTGATGCCGCACAGTTCGTGGATCTCGGCGATGCGCTCCGCTACCTGGTCTGGGCTGCCGCAGACGACAGAGCCCGCTGCCACTATTTGTTCCCACTCCGCGGACGCCAGCATATCCCGGGCGGCTGCGTAGAACTCGTAGGTCTTAACGGCGGGCGTGCCCTTGGGCGGGGCGATGTACTTGGCGAAGGTGCGCATGTACCACATCACGGCGTCTCGGAAGTCCGAAAGCGCTTGCTGGGTGGTGTCCGCCACGTAGGTCATAATGAGGCCAGCGATCTCGTAGCCCATGGGGTCGCGACCGTGGTTGCGCAGGGCGGTCCGGTATTGCTCGATGAGGGCAGCGCCGCCGTTCACGTCGAAGCCGAACACCGGTGCGCACATCAGGTTGAAGCCATAGCGGCCGCACAGCTCGAACGTCTCCGGGGAGAGGGAGGCCATCCAGATGGGCGGGTGGGGTTTCTGGAGGGGCTTGGGCCGGACGGAGAGGTCATCGATCTGGTAGAACTGGCCCTCGTAGCTGAAACGCTCCTCGGTCCACGCCTTCTGGACGATCTCGACGGCCTCGTAAAACATGTCGCGGGAGCGGCTCTGATCGATCCCGTAACCGGCGAACTCGTGGGGCTGATAGCCGCGGCCGACGCCCAGGTCCACTCGTCCGCCGGACAGGAGGTCTAGTATGGCGAAGTCCTCCGCCACCCGCAGAGGGTGGTTCAGTGGCAGGACTACGACGCCGGTACCCAGGCGCACCTTCTGGGTACGCATGGCCAGGGCGGCGAGGGTGACCGCTGGGGAGGCGCAGTAGCCGTACTCGCTGAAGTGGTGTTCGGCTGGCCAGATGGAGTCGAAGCCGAACTCCTCGGCGCGCACCATGATGTCGAATTGCTCGTCGACGATCTCTTTCTCCGTGCGCTGCATCGGGTTCTCGAACAGGTGCAGCTGACCGAACTTCATGCCTGACCTCCGTTTCCCCGCTTCCCGCCGCAGGGTCTGCGGTTTTCCATTGTAGACGGGAAAACGAGCGTCTGTCCATGATGTGGAGGCTGGCTTATGTCCGTTGGGCTCGTCGACAGGGAGCCTCTAGTGCGGGTAGACTGGCGCTGGCAAGCGCAGAGAACAGGAGAGAGAGATGACGTATGAGACGCTGAAGATTGAGCGCGAAGGGCCGCTGATAACGGTGCGTCTGAATCGCCCCGAGAGGCGCAACGCGATCAATCGCCGGATGCACCTGGATCTGCAGGAGGTGTGCCGCGAGCTATCGGAGGACTTCGAGACGCGCGTCGTCATTTTGGCCGGGGAGGGCGCCGCCTTCTCCTCCGGTGCTGACACCAGCGAGTGGGGCCAGCCCGGACCGGACAACGAGCTGGCGCTGCGACACCTCTCCGGCATCGGCAGTCGCACCTCGGCGGCGCTGGAGTCGCTTGACCAGGTGACGATCGCCGCCGTGCATGGGTTCGCTGTCGGCGGCGCCGTTGTGCTCGCTCTATGCTGCGACCTGAGGGTGGCCGGCGAGTCCACCTGGTTCTCCATCCCCGAGGTGGAGCTGGGCATACCGCTGAGCTGGAACGCGCTGCCCCGCCTCTCGCGGGAGGTGGGGCCGTCGCGAGCGCTGGAGCTGACGATTACCTGCGACCGCTTTTCGTGCGCGCAGGCGTATGAGTACGGAATGCTGAGCCGCGTGACGACTGACGGCGAGGAGATGGCGGAGGCTCGCCGTCTGGCGGAGAGGGTCATCGCCATGCCGCCGCTGCCGGTGACCCTGACCAAGGCGACGATGAGAGCGATCAAGCGGGGCAGCGAGATGGGGGACGCTGTCTACAGCGACGCCGATCTCTTGCTCTACAGCCGGCTCGTTCAGCAGCGGGCAGCCAGGCGTGAGAAGGGCCGCGGCCGCTAGGGTTGCTGGCTAATCTGCAAGGATTCAGGCACTAGAGGTGTGCATGGCGTAACAAGTCTGAGGCCACAGCGTCCTAGTTTTGAGCGGGTGGAGGGAACCTTCATCCCCTATCAAGGGAGCGAGGCTGTTGATGGACGAAACGATCATAGTCCTGGTTAGCGACAAGGATGACAGCAAGCACGGTGAGATCTCCATCCTGGACGATCCGCAGAAAGCGGAACGGCTTGTGGAGACGCTCCTTGAGGCCGGCTTTGACGAGAGTCGCATCCGCGTGTTCAACGGTAGGTCAAGCGAGTTCCAGATCAGCCACCGCCCAGTCGTCGCGCTGGTAGACGGAAGCGGCGAAGGGACGCGGCGGCCCGCGGCGGAGGGCAAGAGTCGCGAGGGTAAGGCCGAGGAGCCCGCGGCCCAGAAAGAACGTCGTGAGGGAAAGGCCGAGGAGCGGGCAGCCGAGGTAGCGGTGGCGCAAAGCCGTATTCAAGAGCCGCCCGATGATGAGATGACGGAAGAAGAGGAGGCCCCTGCAACCACCGAGGTTGCCGATACGGTCAGGTTCTCTTCCCTCTTCCGCAGCGCCTAATCAGCTGATCGCCTAGCTCTTAGCCCCGCTCAGCCTGCCTACGAACTCCTTCACCACGCGTTCGATCTCGGTCTGGTCTCGGTAGGGGCAGGCCTTAACATTCTTGTCCGGGCTGAGGGTGACCCAATCCGAGATGCGGAAGCCGAATTGCGCATCGTACAGGAGCAGCACCGGCTTACCCTGCATCTGCACCGACGTCAGTTCGCAGCCCACTCCCGTGCTGGAGATCGTCGCTTCGGCGATGAGGGCGTCCGCCTCTTCCAGCCATCCGGATAGCTCCCGCATCGTCTGAGCGCGGTCCGTTTGGGGGGTGGGGAAGTTGGTGTCGGTGACTCTTTCGTTCAGCACCTCCACGCCGGCGTCTTTGAGTGCATCACGGATCCTGCTCACCGCATCGACGTACTCACGGCGACCGCGCGTAATGGCGGTGGAGAGGTAGATCTTCATTTGGGAGACTCCTTGGATCGTCGGCCCGACAACGAGTGTAAGGATACCACCGCAGCGGCGTGGAGGCGATATGCTGGCAGGTTGGCGGTTGTAGAGTCTAGGGTAAGGCGGCTACAATTCAGGTGCGCGATTTCCGCCTCAGGCAGGCCAGCGTTTGGCTGAAGTTCAGTTGAGACGGGCGATTAGCTCAGTTGGTTAGAGCGTCTCGCTTACACCGAGAAGGTCGGAGGTTCGAGTCCTCCATCGCCCACCAGCCATCCCCAAGCAGGTGGCTAGACCAGCAGCCAGACCAGCGCCCACAGCAGCAACATTGGCAGCCAGCCGCTGAGCGCCACGATGATGGTAGGGCGGGTATCCAGGTCCAGCGCGGGCCTCAGTGCTGATACGGTGGTGATCAGTAGCCAGGCGTGTACGGCCAACCCCACCAAAAAACCGATGCCGGGCACAAGCGTGAAGACAAGGAATAGCCGCGGCGTGCTGGCCAGCGCGAGGACGCGCCACGTTGAGCCCCAGATGGTAGCGCTGGGCGGCACCTGGAAACGAGCGGTCGCGGTCCGGTAGGTGACGAAGGCGTAGACGCTCCAGCCGGCCAGACCGGCGATGGCTCCCAGCATGAATCCCACAGGACCGGCGCCTAGGCTGCCCAGTCCCACAGCTATCGACGAGATGATCACCACCAGGATTGCTTGAGTCCTGATGGATGGGGCCAGGGCAGCCTCCTGGTATGGTTCCGGTTCCAGGAGAGCGGCGCCCAACATCCGGTCTATGATCGACCTCTTGCTCGCGGATGCGATCACGCGATGCTTCCTCCACTAGAGCCTCTGGTGGCATAAACCGTTTGCTAACCTATAGAGACGCGTAAACGCAGGAAGATGATACAGGCCGCGGATCGGGGAGGTTACGGAGGTGCTCTTCCGGGGGGATCGCCGGCCTGCGGCTGGAGCGCAGCCTCGCGGGCTGCGCTCCACAGGTTGGGCATCGCTGGGATGTCGCGCACAAACATGAGCAGCGCGAGGAGGAGGTAAAGCAAGCCGTACACCAGTCTGACGGTAGTGTCGAAGAAGAAAAGCTGGGTGATGAACAGGGCAGCGAGCAGGATCGCCTCTCGGTGGCTCAGGCGCAGGTTGACGAAGATCGCTACGGCGAACAGCGATTGGGCAGCGGTGAGAAAGACCTCCTCCGCCTGACGAGCGTCGAAGTCCAGCGGCTCGAGGGAGCCACCGGAGATGGCGAAGGCCAGCGGCAGGCTGCCGATGAGCAGCGTCCACTGGCCCACCTTGGAGGCGATGAGTATAGTCATGGCGGCCCCGTGGCGGCCGCGGGCAGCCAGAAGCCCTGCCAGGAGGAATTCGGGGGACTCGGAGGCCAGCGGCGCCAGCCACTGCACCAGGATGAACTCGTCGATGCCCAGCTCCGTGCCCGTGTTCACCAGCCCCTCGGCGAACGGCTCCGCCGCGGCGAAGATCACCGTCGCCGCGTAGACGAAAATCGCTATGATCGTCAACCGGCGGTGCAGTTTTGACAGGGCGCCGATGGCTGCTGACGGCCCCACGAACTCCTCTACGTGCCGGCTTGGTGAACGCGAGGAGAGGAACATATAGGCGGCGAAGATTGAGAACATCACCGCTGTGTCGATGAGGGAAAGGTGGCCGCGGATGGGGATGGAGAAGCTGTAGAGGGTGGCGGCGCCGAGGAAGAGGATGCCCAGGGAGTTGGAGCGTTCCACGGCCATGGTCCGGGAGCGCGTGCGCCACCAGAAGATGAGGAAGATCATCGGCCAAGCCAGCCCTACCAGTAGCCGGTTGGCGCCGGTCATGTTGGCTATCGCGAGGTTTCTGGGGTGAACGACGTCGCTGACGCCGCCGGCGCAGTCCAGTGGGAAATCCGGCTGAATACACTCCGGCACGTTCGGCGCCGTCCAGGCGAAGAACAGGTCCACCGCGTACTCCGGCAGCACCGCGATGAGGGCAAGTAGCACCAGCGCCAGCGTTGCCGACATCTCTGTCTCCGCTACATCGGAGGCCCAGATCAGGAGCGTGGCCGCCGCCATGATCGCCAGCCCGAACAGCAAGGACGACCCCACGTTGCCCAGGTTCGGGTGCGCTATTCCCGTCACCTCCAGTAGACGGAGGACCGGCGCCGGCGAGGCAAGAAGGACCGCGATGGCGATGAACGCCCAGTGGCGAGCGGAGGTGGCTCTCACAGGCAAGGAGCGCCAACTAACGGGGAGCGACGGTCTGCGTTGCGGGAAAGCATCGTCAACGGCACAGTATAGCATTGGCTATCTGGAGTAGGTAGTGGCGTGGCTTGCGTTTCGTTGACACTCCTGTTTTGCTCGCGATACACTCAGTCCCGCGAGGAGCCCATGTCCCGGAGCAACCACAGCGATTCAAAAAAGGAATGGACGGAGGGCCCGTACGCCCAATCCGTCCAGCGCCGCCCAGAACGCGACTACCCGTTCGAGACGTCTGACGGGGCCCCCGTCGACCCAGTTCACACCGGCGAGGATATAGACGGCTGGCGCTACCTGGAGCGGCTCGGGTTCCCGGGCGAGTACCCTTACACCCGCGGCGTCCAGCCCACTATGTACCGCGGCCGGTTCTGGACTATGCGCCAGTACGCCGGCTTCGGTGATGCGGAGGAGTCCAACCAGCGCTACCGCTACCTGCTGGAGCACGGCCAGACCGGCCTCTCCGTGGCCTTCGACCTGCCGACGCAGATCGGCTACGACTCGGACCACCCGATGGCGTTGGCGGAGGTGGGCAAGGTGGGCGTCGCCATCTCCTCGCTGGCCGATATGGAGCTCCTGTTCAAGGAGATACCCCTGGAGAAGGTAACCACCTCTATGACGATCAACGCCACGGCCGCGATCCTTCTCGCTTTTTATGTGGCGGTGGCGAAGAAGCAGGGCGCTGACCTCACCAAGATCGGCGGCACTACGCAGCACGATATCCTCAAGGAGTACATCGCTCGCGGCACCTACATCTACCCGCCCGAGAGCTCCATGCGCCTGATCACGGACGTCATCGGCTGGTGCAAGGAAAACCTGCCTCAGTGGAACACGATCAGCATTAGCGGCTACCACATGCGGGAGGCCGGCTGCACGGCTGTGCAGGAGGTGGCGTTCACCTTCGCCAACGCCATCGCCTACGTGAAGGCGGCGCTGGACGCGGGGCTGAAGTTCGACGACTTCGCGCCAAGGCTGTCGTTCTTCTTCGCCTCCTACACCAACTTTCTGGAGGAGGTGGCGAAGTTCCGCGCCGCACGCCGCATGTGGGCTCGCATCGCTAAGGAGCGCTTCGGCGCCAAGGACCCGCGCTCGATGATGCTTCGCTTCCACACCCAGACCGGCGGCGCCACTCTCACCGCGCAGCAGCCGGAGAATAACATCGTCCGCACCACGCTCCAGGCGCTGGCCGCCGTCCTGGGCGGCACCCAGTCTCTGCACACCAACTCCATGGATGAGGCGCTGGCGCTGCCCACGGAGAAGACAGCGCAGATAGCGCTCCGCACGCAGCAGATTATAGCCCACGAATCCGGCGTGGCCGACGTTATCGACGCGATCGGTGGATCCTACTACGTGGAGAGGCTGACCGACCGCATCGAGGAGGAGGCGTTCAAGTACATAGAGCGCATCGACGATATAGGCGGGGCGCTGAGCGCCATCGAGATGGGGTTCCAGCAGCGCGAGATCCAGGAGAACTCTTACCGCATACAGATGCAGGTTGACCGCGGCGAGCGCACGGTTGTCGGAGTCAACGAGTTCACGACCGAGGAGGAGACGGAGCCGGAGATCCTGCGCATGCGGGAGGAGGTGGTCCGGCGGCAGCTGGAGCGCCTGCAGCGTGTCCGGTCGGAGCGTGACGACGGTCGCGTCCAACAGATGCTCAAGCGGCTGGACGAGGCTGCCCGCTCCGACGCGAATCTGATGCCGGTCTTCATCGAGTGCGCAGAGAACTACGTGACGATCGGCGAGATCTGCGGCGTGACGCGTGAGTTCTTCGGCGAGCAGCGCGAGGTTGTGGTGATCTGACCGGGCCAATATCGATAGAGCATCATCCCGCATCTAGAAGGAGACCGCCCCCATGAGTAACAAGTCGGACGCCATCGCCGCCCTGGAGGGGGCTCATGAGAAGCTCCTCCAGGCCGGTGACGACATCCCGGACGACAAGATGACCGCCATCTGGTACGGGGAATGGTCGGTGCATGATATCCTGGCGCACGTCGCTGGCTGGTACGGAGAGCTAACGGGCGTCTTCCAGCGGATAGCGCGGGGCGAGCCGCCAGCGCCAGAGGGCGTGGACTATAACGACCTCGATGGCTGGAATGCCCGTTTCGTCAAGGCGCGTCAGGCCGACTCAGCACGTGACGTAATCGCTGAGTTAGAGTCCGGCAAGCGGGCCTTTGTGGCTGCTCTCTCCGCCTTGCCAGAGGATCGGTTTGCGGACGGTCGAACGGCCCAGCGCATTGTCCACAACTTCGTGAATGGAGAAGGAGGTCACGCCGCCGACATCCGGGCGTGGCGCCAGCAGCAGGGAATCTAGAAAGGAGACCGCCCCATGAGTGACAAGTCGGACGCCATCGCCGTCTTGGAGACCGTCCGCGGGGAGACGCAGGACGCCATCAACGGCATCCCAGAGGAGAAGATGACGGTTGCCGCCTTCGGCACCTGGTCCGTCAAGGACGTCCTCTGCCACTTAGCGTCCTGGGAGCAGTTCGCCGTTCCGGACCTGCAGCGGATCAGCCGCGGCCATATCCCTCAGCTCGCCACTCTTCGTCTGGAGGAGATAGACGAGTGGCACACCGCCAGTCCGGCCACCATCCTGGAGGAGTTGAAGGCCAGCAAGGACGCGTACGTAACCGCCGCCCGTCTGCTCCCGGAGGAACGCTTCCGGGAGAGCCGCACCGCCTATCGCCTCCTGCAGGAGGGTGGCATCGACCACTACCGGGACCACGCCGCACAGATCCGCGACTGGCGCAAGAGGGAGGGGATATGATCGAGAAGATCCACCACATCGGCGTCGCCGTCCACAGCCTGGACGAGGCGCTGAAGTTCTACAGTGAGACGCTGGGCCTGCCGGTGC
>CAJXNA010000011.1 GCA_913056415.1 uncultured Chloroflexota bacterium
TTAGATGGTACACCCACAGCCGGTCGATGGTGCCCAGCATCACCAGCCGCTCCAGGGTCCGCGCCTTCTCTTCACCCAGCTCCTTCTCCTTCGCCTCGTAAGCCTCGCTGACGAAGGTCAGCACCTCCTCCATCATCTCTTCTTGACCCATCTCAGAGAAATGGCGCTCCGTGAAGTGGGCGGGCAGGGGCACGATCGTGCTCAGCTCGGCCAGGAGTGCACCCATATCCCACTCCTCCGCCCGCTCACCCACAGCGAACGCCGCGAACGCCGACTCTACCTCCTCCGTTATCATGTCGACCACGTTGGCGCGGATGTCCGCGCCCTCCAGGATCTTCCGCCGCTCGGCGTAGATCAGCTCACGGTGGCGGTTCATCGCGTCATCGTACTGGACGACGTGCTTGCGGATATCGAAGTTGTAGCCCTCAACCTTGGTCTGGGCCTGCTCTATGGCATTGGAGAGCATACCGCTCACAAGAGGCGTGTCCTCATCCATCCCCATGTGTCCTAGAAAAGTGGCAACCCGGTCAGGCACGAACCGGCGCATCACCTCGTCATCGAACGAGACGAAGAAGCGGGAGCTGCCGGGGTCGCCCTGACGCCCGGCGCGCCCACGGAGCTGGTTATCGATGCGCCTGGCCTCGTGGCGTTCCGTACCCACAATGTGGAGCCCGCCGGCCTCCACCACCTTGTCGTGATCCGCCTGCCACCGCTCTCGCGCCTCGTCACGGATCTTCCCCGCCTCCTCAGGCGACGCGGCCACCAGGTCGACTTTGCGTCTTCGCGCCAGCTCCTCCGCCATCTGCTCCGGGTTGCCGCCGAGGACGATGTCAGTGCCGCGGCCCGCCATGTTGGTGGCGATGGTAACGGCGCCGTAGCGACCGGCCTGAGCGATGATGGTAGCCTCACGTTCGTGGTGCTTGGCGTTGAGGACCTGGGGCTCCTTGAGGGGACAGACCTTGTGATACTCCCTGCACTCCTCCATCTCACATTTCGACTGGCGCTTGAGGATCTCCGCCAGCTTCTCAGAGTTCTCAATGGACACGGTTCCTACGAGAGTAGGACGCCCCCCTGCGTGCATCTCCGATATCTCCTCCACCACGGCCCGGTATTTCCCGTCATCTGACCGGAAGATGATGTCCGATTGGTCCTCACGGATCATGGGACGGTGAGTGTCGACGACGAGCACGTCCAGACCGTAGATGGTGTGGAACTCCTCTCGCTCAGTCCAGGCCGTGCCGGTCATGCCGGCGAGCTTCTCGTACATCCGGAAGTAGTTCTGGAGAGTGATGGTAGCGTAGGTTATGCTCTCGCGTTGGATGCGCACCCCCTCCTGCGCCTCCACCGCCTGGTGCAGCCCGTCCGACCAGCGGCGCCCCTGCATCAGACGCCCGGTGAACTCGTCCACGATGATCACTTCACCATCCTTGACCACGTAGTGATGGTCCCGCTGGTAGAGGAGGTGAGCGCGTAGCGCCGCGTCCAGAAAGCGGGTGAGGCGGAAGTTCGCCGGGTCGTAGAGGTTGCGGATACCCAGAGCCTTCTCAACCTTTGAGGCGCCGTCATCGGTCAACGAGACGCTGCGGTGCTTGACGTCCACCACGAAGTCCGTCTCCGGCGAGAGCCGCGGCACGATCTTGGAGAAGGTGCGATATATCTCCTCCGTCTCCTCCGCCGGGCCGCTGATGATCAACGGCGTGCGCGCCTCGTCCACGAGGATGTTGTCCACCTCGTCCACTATGGCGTAGTGCTGCGGCGTGTCGGGGCGCTGGGCGGACTTGGGCAGGTCAACCACCATGTTGTCCCGCAGGAAATCGAACCCGAACTCGTTGTTGATGCCGTAAGTGATGTCCGCCCGGTAGGCTTCCCGCCGAGGGACAGGAGCGAGGTAGCGCAGGCTGGGGTTATCCAGATTGGCGTCCGGGTCGAACAGGTAGGCGGAGTCGTGCTGGAGCACGCCCACGCTGAGGCCCAACGAGTGGTATATGGGCCCCATCCATTGGGCGTCGCGCTTGGCCAGGTAGTCGTTCACGGTGATCAGATGGGCACACTTGCCTTCCAGCGCATTGAGGTAGAGGGGCAGCGTGGCTGCCAGGGTCTTCCCCTCACCGGTCTTCATCTCAGAGATCTTGCCCTTATGAAGGACGATACCGCCCAGTATCTGCACGTCGAAGTGGCGCAGGCCGATGCGCCTCTCTGAGACCTCCCGCACCAGGGCGAACGCCTCCGGCAGAATATCGTCCAGCGTCTCACCCTCGCTGAGGCGGCTGCGGAACTCGTCGGTCTTCGCCCGCATGTCGGCGTCAGAGAGGTCGGCCGTCTCCTCCGCCCACTCGTTAACCTGCTGGGCGATAGGCCGAAGCTTGCGCAGCTCCTTCTCGTTGTAGTCGCCGCCGAGGGCCCTCTTAATCGCGCCTAAGACCATGCCGCTATCTACACACCTTCCAACTCTACCTGTACGACGTGCCCGTGAAGGGCATCGTTTCAATCATAGCAGCTTTGGCGAGGGGTAGGGGGCAGTCTGTGGCCGCCTACTATTCGTCGAACAGGGCGCCCACGGACTGGCCGGTGTGGATGCGCTGGATCGCCTCTCCCAGCAGGGGGGCCACGGAGAGAACCTTGAACTTCGGCAACCGCTTCTCCGGCGATAGGGGGATCGTGTCCGTAAACACCAGCTCTTTGATGGGCGACTCTTCGAGCCGCTCCACGGCCGGTCCGGAGAGGATAGGGTGCGTGGCGGCGGCGTAGACCTCTTTCGCGCCGTTGCGCAGCACCATCTCCGCCGTGGCGACCAAAGTGGCGGCAGTGTCTACCTCATCGTCGACTATCAGGGCGTTCCTGCCCTTCACCTCTCCGATGATGCTCACCGCCTCCACCTTCTCCTGGTTGCCGATTCGCTTCTTCTCGACGATAGCGATAGGCGCGCCGAGCCGATCAGCCATGTGACCTGCCCTCTTAGCGTCTCCCACGTCGGTGGCCACCACGGTGAGATCTCTGAGTTTCTTGTCGCGGAAGTATCTGGCCAGCAAGGAGAGCGCGGTCAACTCGTCCACCGGGATGTTGAAGAAGCCCTGCACCTGGCCGGCGTGGAGATCGACGGTCAGCAGACGGTCCGCCCCCGCCGTTTCGATAAAGTTAGCGATCAGACGGGCGGTGATCGGCACCCGTGGCTGGTCCTTCTTATCGCTGCGGCCGTAGCCGTAGTAAGGGACCACCGCCGTGATGCGGCCCGCCGAGGCCCGCTTGGCGGCGTCTATCATGATGAACAGCTCCATCAGCCGCGTATTCACGGGAAAGGCGATGGGCTGGACCAGAAAGACGTCGCGGGCGCGGATGTTCTCCAGAAAACGGACGAAGATGTTCTCGTTGCTGAACTCGAACACCTCGCACTGGCCTAGCGGTTTCTCGAGATACTCGCAGATATCGCAGGCAAGCGCCTCATGGGCGTTGCCCGTGAACACCTTCAGCTCTTGATAAAGAGGTGCCTCTATCACCGATGCGAGTGTAAGCGCTTCCGCAGCCCATGACAACCGCTTCCCCAGCCGCGATTGACCCTTAGGATGCGCTCAGATACCATAAGCGTACACATTCCTGTTCTCGCCGGTCGCATCCTGGAGCCCTCTAGCCCTATCTGACGTGACACCTAAGGCATTACTCGCCCTGCTGGCGCTGGGCGCCATCTGGGGCGCCTCGTTCCTGTTCATCAAGGTGATCGTGGATGAGACGTCGCCCCTGGAGGTGGCGGAGGGACGCATGTTCTTCGGCGCTCTGGCCGTTGGCGTGGTGATCGTGATACGGAAGATGCCCCTTCGCCGTCCACCCGCCCTCTGGTTCAAGGTAGCGGTCTGGGCGCTAGTTGGCATAGTGGTCCCGTTCATCCTCATCGCCTGGGCGGAGGAGCATATCGCCAGCGGCACCGCATCCGTCCTGAACTCCAGCATGCCACTGTTCACGATGCTGTTCGCCGCCATTTTCCTCATCGAAGAGCAGCTCACGCCGGCCCGCGTAGCCGGCCTGGGCGTCGGCTTCGTGGGGATCATCGTCCTCACCGGCGGCGACGTCTACGACCTCCGCGACTCCACCGTCCTGGGCCAGCTGGCGGTGGTGGTCGCAGCCGCCTGCTACGGCGCCGGCGCCGTCTACGCCCGCAGCCTGCTCAAGGAGGAGGACCCGGTAGGCCTGACTGGCGGCCAGCTTGTGCTGGGAACCTTGCTGGTGCTGCCGATCATGCTGGTAGTGCGGGGCACGCCGGACTACTCGCTGAGCGTGGAGGCCTGGCTCTCCCTCCTGGCCCTTGGCGTATTGGGGACCGGGATAGCCATCATCATCTATATGTGGCTGGTGGACAACGTGGGCAGCGTCCGCAGCTCTCTGGTAACCTACATCATCCCCATCGTAGGGTTGTTTCTGGGCTGGGCCGTACTGGACGAATCGATAGGCATAAACACAGTCCTGGGCTGCGCCCTCATCATCGCCGGCGTCGCCGCCGTCATGCGCGGTCAGGCGCCATCCAGCCAGCGTTTACCGGTGACCGTCGATGCCACCGCTGCGGATTGAGCCAAATCGAGTGGATATTTCACGTTGACATCCCTCCAGGTCGGTGCTACACTAGCTATTCGATGGCCGGTTTGTGTCCCCCATCATTTGTATCCCCATCTGATCTACGTCGATAGGTATCGTCTGTCTTCTCGTCGCAAGAGGCTTACCTAATTTCCTTTTGAGGAGTGCTTTCGCATGGTCATAGACAGGGGCTTCTTCAAAGCCAAGTTCGGTGTGCCCTCCCTTAGCAAGTCCTACTCTCGCATTCCAGACGTGGCCACCCTGCCCCATCTCGTCCACATCCAGCTCGACTCATACAAGACGTTTAGATCCGAAGGCCTGGGCGATCTTCTGAAGGATATCTCCCCCATCCAGGACTTCACCGGTAACCGGCTGGAGATGCGCTTCACCGACTACAGCTTTGGAGAGCCCAAGTACAACGAGGCCGAGTGCCGCGAGCGTGACGCCACCTATGCAGCCCCACTGAGAGTGAACGTGCAACTCCTGGTCAAGGAGACCGGCGAGGTCAAAGAGCAGGAGATATTCATGGGTGACTTCCCGCTCATGACGGAGCAGGGGACGTTCATCATCAACGGAGCTGAGCGCGTCGTCGTCTCCCAGCTAGTGCGCTCTCCCGGCGTCTACCTGACCCTGGAGCGTGACGCCACCAGCGGCCGCGACCTCTGCTACGCGAAGCTCATCCCCAACCGCGGCGCCTGGCTGGAGTTCGAGACCTCCAACAAGAACGTCGTCTCCGTCAAAGTAGACCGCAAGCGCAAGATCCCCATCACCACACTGCTCCGTGCCATCGACGAGCCAGACGTTCTGCCCAAACACCCCAGCCGCGCCGCCCTCAACGAACTGCAAGACAAGATCAAGAAAGCGAAGACTGAGCGCGAGGCCGAGAACCTGCGGCAAGAGCTGCTAAAGAACCTGGGCACTAACGAGCGCATCCTGGCGATGTTCGAGAAGGTGGACAACGACCCGGATCACCACTACATCCAGTCCACGCTAGATCGTGATCCCGCTTGTGAGAACAAGGAAGAGGCCCTCCTGGAGTTCTACCGCAGGCTACGCCCGGGCGACCCACCCACGATCGAGAACGCCCGCGGACTCATCACCTCCCTATTCTTTAATCCGCGCCGCTACGACCTCGGCAAGGTGGGGCGCTACAAAGTAAACAAGCGCCTCGCCCACAACCTCTCCCTCCAGGACCGTGTCCTCGTGCCCGATGACCTCATCGCGATCGTGCGGGAGATCGTCCAGCTCAACAACAGCCGCGGCAGACCGGACGACATCGACCACCTGGGAAACCGGCGCGTGCGCACCGTCGGGGAGCTCATCCAGAACCAGTTCCGCATCGGCCTGCTGCGCATGGAGCGGGTCATCCGCGAACGCATGACTATCACCGACCCACACGAGACCGCGCCCAGCCAACTCATCAACATCCGGCCCGTGGTGGCCTCCATCAAGGAGTTCTTCGGCGGCTCCCAGCTCTCCCAGTTTATGGACCAGACCAACCCCCTGGCCGAACTCACCCATAAGCGACGCCTGTCCGCCCTGGGCCCCGGTGGCCTCTCCCGTGACCGCGCCGGCTTCGACGTCCGCGACGTGCACTTCAGCCACTACGGCCGTATCTGCCCAATCGAGACGCCTGAAGGCCCCAACATCGGCCTCATCGGCAGCCTCGCCACCTTCGGACGCATCAACCAGTACGGCTTCATCGAAACCCCCTACCGCAAGGTCATCCGCGAGCTGCCGTCGGACTCGACGGATCTGGTCGGGCGCGTATTGACTGAGAGCTTCCGTGACTCCAAGGACAAGGTCATGTTGAGGGCCGGATCTCACATAACCGAGGACGCCGCCAAGCGGATCGCCCGCTTCAGCAAGGCCATCGTGAAAGTCAAGCCTTTCGTCTCATCCGAAGTCATCTACCTGTCCGCGGATGAGGAGGAGAACTATGTGGTCGCCCAGGCCAACTGCCCGGTGGACGACCAGGGCCACTTTCTCGCGGAGCGTGTCGAGGCTCGGCACCAGGGTAAGTTCGAGATGTCTTCCGCGGACCACGTCGACTATCTGGACCTATCGCCTAAGCAGATCGTCTCAGTGGCCGCCGCGCTCATACCTTTCCTGGAGCATGACGACGCCAACCGCGCCCTGATGGGCGCCAACATGCAACGTCAGGCCGTGCCATTGGTGAGGCCGGAGATGCCGTTGATCTGCACCGGCATGGAGAGGCAAACCGCCATGGACTCAGGTCAGGTCCTCTTCGCGGAGGGCAAAGGCGTGGTCACTGCCGTCACCGGCGGCTCCATCTCCGTCAACTACGATACCGGAGGCGAGAAGACCTACAAGCTCCAGAAGTTCCTCCGCTCCAACCAGGGTACCTGCATCAACCACCGCGCCATTGTGCGACGCGGCCAGCGGGTGTCAGCGGGCGACCCTCTCGCGGATAGCTCCTCCACAGACTCGGGCGAACTCGCCCTGGGCCAGACCCTCCTCTGCGCCTTCATGAGCTGGGAAGGGTACAACTACGAGGACGCCATCATCATCTCCGAAGCGGTATCGTGCGAAGATAAGTTTACCTCCATCCACATGGAGAAGCACGAGGTGGAGGCGCGCGACACCAAGCTGGGCCCCGAGGAGATCACGCGGGACATCCCAAACGTGGGCGATGAGAGCCTAAGAAACCTGGACGAATTCGGCATCATCCGCGTAGGCGCCGAGGTGCAGTCCGGCGATATCTTGGTGGGCAAGATCACCCCCAAGGGAGAGACGGAACTAACCGCCGAAGAGAAGCTCCTGCGCGCCATCTTCGGCGAGAAGGCGCGCGAGGTGAAAGACACCTCTCTGCGCGTGCCCCACGGTGAGCGCGGCAAAGTCATTGACTCTCGCCTCTTCGCCCGGCCGGACAACGACCCCGGCAGACCGCACCACGGAGAGCCCAGCCACCAGTGCAGCTGGCCTCCTTACGCCACCATCACCGACGAGCTTTCGCCCGGCGTTCAGGCCATGGTTAGGATAGCCATCGCTCAGCGACGCAAGATAGCGGAGGGCGATAAGATGGCGGGCCGCCACGGCAACAAGGGCGTCATCGCCCGCATCCTGCCGGTAGAGGACATGCCTCACCTACTTGACGGCACCCCTGTGGACATCATCCTCAACCCCATCGGCGTTCCCAGCCGAATGAACATCGGCCAAGTGCTGGAGACACACCTTGGCTGGGCCGCCCGCCGCCTCGGCTTTCGAGCGGTCTCACCCGTGTTCGACGGCGGCAACCCAGCCACTATCGAAGACGCCCTTAGCCGCACCTGGCTTTGCGAGCAGGCGGACGCGATCCTCCCCACGCCCAACGGCGCCAGACACGACGGCATCGGCGAGAACGTAGACGCTGAGAAGGTCAACGCCTGGCTCAAGAAGAAGGGCTATGACCCCTCAGCGGTGTTTGATGAGAACCGTCTGGGCGAGGCCAAACGCGCCGCCCTGGAGCTCTGGCTGGAGCAACAGGGTGAGAAGAGAGTACGCAAGAAGTCCATGCGCAATCTGGATCTGCGCGCCGAGAAACTGCCGTTTGAGAAGGGCCTAGCCGCGCCGTCCTACGGCAAGCAAGTACTCATCGACGGCCGCAGCGGCGAAACGTTCGACCAGCCGATAACGGTCGGCTACATCTACATGATGAAACTGGTGCACCTGGTGGAGGACAAGATACATGCCCGCTCCACCGGCCCCTACTCGCTCATCACCCAGCAGCCGCTGGGCGGCAAGGCCCAGTTCGGCGGACAGCGCTTCGGCGAGATGGAGGTCTGGGCGCTGGAGGCCTACGGCGTCGCCCACATCCTCCAGGAGTTGCTAACCGTCAAATCGGATGACGTAGTGGGGCGTGTCAAGACCTACGAGGCGATCGTAAAGGGCGAAGACATCCAGGAGCCCGGCGTGCCGGAGTCCTTCAAGGTGCTTGTAAAGGAACTCCAGAGCCTGGGTCTTGCCGTAGAAGTGCTTAACGAGGAAGAGGAACGAGTCACCCTGGCGGAGACCTCCACCGCCGAGATCCCCGAGCTAGGCATCGACATGAGCGGATTTGAGAAGGGAGAAGAATTCCTTGGCCCTTGAGGTTAACGATTTCAATGCACTACGCATATCCACGGCGTCCCCGGAGCAGGTCCGCTCCTGGTCTTACGGCGAAGTCACTAAACCGGAGACGATCAACTACCGCACACTGAAGCCGGAGAAAGACGGCCTGTTCTGCGAGAAGATCTTTGGGCCCACCAAGGACTTCGAATGCTACTGCGGCAAGTACAAGCGCGTCCGCTACAAAGGCATCGTCTGCGACAAGTGCGGCGTAGAGGTAACACGCACCAAGGTGCGGCGTGAGCGCATGGGCCACATTGAGCTCGCCTCGCCGGTGGCCCACATCTGGTTCGTGAAGGGTACGCCTAGCCGCATCGGCCTCCTGCTGGACATCTCACCTCGCAGCCTGGAGCGCGTTCTCTACTTCGCCCAGTTCATCGTCATCTCCGTGAACGAAGCCGCCCGCGACAAGGCGCTGGAGGCGCTGCGCCAGGAGATGGACCAGATCGCCACTGCAAAGGATCAGGAGTACGCGGAGCGCATCTCCGCCGTTGAGAACGCAGCCGCTGAAACCATCGCCAACCTGGAGGGCGGGCGTGAGGAGAAACTCGCCACCCTAGACGCCGAGTACGAGAAGAAATCCGCAACCGTGCAGCAGAAGGCGGAAGCTCTTGAGCAGGACATCGTCAGGATGGAAGACAAGCCTTCCACAAAGAAGCTGGCGCTGGACGCGGACTTCGTCATAGCTGAGCGGTACGACCCAGTGCCCAAGAACGCGTCCCGCCGGCTCCAGTCTCAGCTCAAGAAGCGCCTCAAAGCGCTCGAAAGGGAGCAGACCAAGAAGCGGCGGGAGATGGAGAAGGCGCTGGTGGCGGAGATCAGCCGGCAACGTGAAGCGGCCACGGCTGAACTCGAGCCTCTTCGCAAGGCGATCATGGAGGAGAAGGAGACCGCCCAAGCTGAGTATCAGGAGCTCATCGAAACTCTAGAGGAGATCAAAGACCCGATCCGAGACGACCAGTGCACCCTGCTCCCCGAGCAGAAGCTGCGCGAGATCTCTGACCGCTACCCAGACATGCTGGAGACCGGCATGGGCGCTGAGGCCGTGATGAAGATCCTCAGTCGTCTTGACCTGCAAGCGCTGGCCGCAAAGCTGCGTGGAGAAATCCAGAACTTCAGCGGCCAGCGTCGCAAGAAGGCCACCAAGCGCCTGCGCGTGGTGGAGGCGTTCCGCAAGAGCAGCACCAAGCCTGACTGGATGGTCCTTGGCATCCTGCCTGTCCTCCCCCCGGACCTGCGGCCCATGGTCCAGCTCGACGGCGGCCGCTTCGCCACCAGCGACCTCAACGACCTCTACCGACGCGTCATCAACCGCAACAACCGGCTGAAGCGGCTTCTGGAGCTAGGAGCACCGGAGATCATCATCCGCAATGAGAAGAGAATGCTCCAGGAGGCTGTAGACTCCCTCATTGATAACGGCCGCCGCGGCCGCGCCGTCTCCACGGCTGGCAACCACAAGCTGAAGTCCCTTTCTGACATGCTGAAGGGTAAGCAGGGCCGCTTCCGCCAGAACCTCCTGGGGAAGCGAGTAGACTACTCCGGCCGCTCCGTCATCATCGTGGGGCCGGAACTGGAGCTGCACCAGTGCGGCATCCCCAAGCGAATGGCCCTGGAGCTGTTCAAGCCGTTCGTCATGCACGCTCTCGTCGCCCGCGGCCTGGCGCACAACATCAAGTCCGCTAAGCGCATTGTGGAGCGCGCCCGCCCGGAAGTGTGGGACATCCTGGACGACATCGTCAAGGACCGCCCCGTGCTCCTCAACCGCGCCCCCACACTGCACCGGCTGGGCATCCAGGCCTTCGAGCCGGTGCTCATCGATGGTAGCGCTATCCAGATTCACCCCCTCGTCTGCACCGCCTTCAACGCCGACTTCGACGGCGACCAGATGGCGGTGCACATACCCCTCTCCCGCGCCTCCGTAGCTGAGGCGCGCCAGATCATGCTCTCCACCAAGAACCTGCTCCTCCCCTCCAACGGAGAGCCGGTCGTGGCGCCCACCCTGGACATCGTCTTCGGCTGCTACTACCTCACGGACCTCAGGGATGGCGCCAAGGGTGAGTTCAAGCCAGACAACGGAACCACCTTCCAGGGTATATACGGCAGCTTCGATGAGGCGAAGATAGCCTACGATACGGGACACTTGGACCTTCACGCCCGCATCCGCGTTCGCGACGCCCGAACGGACGGTGAACTCATCGAAACCACAGTGGGCCGCATCATCTTCAACGATGTGCTCCCAGAGGAGATGGGCTTCCGCAACCACATCATGGACAAGAAGGCCCTCAAAGACCTGGTGTCTGAGGCCACCATCCAGTTCGACGGCGATCGCACCGCCCAGATGGTCGACCGTATGAAGAGCACCGGCTTCCAGTACGCCACCAAGTCCGGCATCACCATCGCCATGAACGACCTCAAAGTGCCGGAGAAGAAAGAGAAGCTGCTCGCCGACGCCGACCAATCGATCGACGAGATCGAGGAGCAGTTCAACCTGGGGCTCATAACTGAAGAGGAACGCTACAGTCAGGCCGTCTCCATCTGGCGTGACACCACGGACCAGATGCAGAAACTGATTCAGGACAACCTGAACGAGTACGGCGGCGTGTATCTCATGGCAATCAGCGGCGCCAAGGGTAACATCAGCCAGATCTCCCAGATGGCAGGGATGCGCGGCCTCATGGTTGACCCCACCGGCCGCATCATAGACCTGCCCATTCGTTCCTCCTTCCGCGAAGGGCTGACCGTGATGGAATACTTCATCTCTACCCACGGCGCCCGCAAGGGGCTGGCCGATACCGCCCTGCGCACAGCAGACAGCGGCTACCTCACCCGGCGTCTCATCGATGTCGCCCAGGACGTGATCATCCTTGAGGACGACTGCGGCACCACCGCCGGCCTCTGGATAGGCGAGCCGATGGAGAAGGGGCTCTTCGAATCACTCCAGGAGCGCATCGTCGGCCGCTGGGCCGCCACCGACCTCGCTCATCCCAAGACCGGCGAAGTCCTTATCGAACGGAACAACGAGATCACGGGAGAGATCGCCGACCGCATCGCGGAGGCTGGCATCAACCGCGTCTACTTGCGGTCAGCCCTGACCTGCGCGGCGCATCGGGGCATCTGCGCCCCCTGTTACGGCCTTGATCTGGCCCGAAACAAGCTGGTGTCGCAGGGAGAGGCGGTTGGGATCATCGCCGCCCAGAGCATCGGTGAACCCGGCACACAGCTCACCATGCGTACCTTCCACACCGGCGGCGTGGCCGGAATCGACATCACCTCCGGACTTCCCCGCGTCGAAGAGCTGTTCGAGGCCCGCATACCCAAGGGCACCGCCATCGTCTCCGAGATCGACGGCCTGGCTGAGATCACCACCGAAGGCGAAACCCGTCACATCAAGGTGGTGAGCGCCGAGATATACCGCGACGACTACGCCCTGCCTGAAGGCGCCAAGCTGCTCGTGAAGAACGGCGCCGACGTAGAGCAGGGAACAGTGCTCGCCGAGCTGCCGCAACCGAAGCCGAAGCCAAAGTCAAAGTCGAAATCGAAGAAGAAGGATGCGGAACAAGAGCTGGTCCCGCCGGATGAGATCCTCGCCCGCACCGGCGGCAAGGTCGCCTTCACGGGCAAGAGGAAGGTGAAGGCGCTCTCCATCACCTTTGAAGAGCGGGACGAGCGCGAATATACGGTGCCGGCCACAGCCCGCCTTCGGGTGAAAAAGGGCAACCAGATCCACGCCGGCCAGGCCCTTACCGATGGCCCGCTCAACCCGCAAGACATCCTGCGCATCCAGGGGCCCGCCGCCGCCCAGATGTACCTCGTGGAGGAAGTGCAGAAAGTCTACCGCGCCCAGGGCGTGACCATCAACGATAAGCACATAGAGGTGATCGTGCGCCAGATGCTGCGCCGCGTCATCGTCGACTCCCCCGGCGACTCCGAACTCCTGCCGGGCGAGCTAGTGGACCGCTTCCGGTTCGAGGCGGTCAACGCCAAAGCGCTTGCAGAGGGAGGCGAGCCCGCAACCGCTCAGCCCGTGCTCCTCGGCGTGACCAAGGCCTCGCTCAACACGGACAGCTTCCTGGCCGCCGCCTCCTTCCAGGAGACGGCCCGCGTCCTCACCGAGGCTGCGATCAAGGGTTCGGTGGATCACCTCCTGGGTCTCAAGGAGAACGTTATCATCGGCAAGCTCATCCCGGCTCGCGCCTCCATCGTGGTTCAGCTGCCCCCCCAGCCCATCCTGCTCCGTCTGCCGCCGGAGCTCAGGGACGGCGACAGAGAAGCGCCCTCTCCTCCGAGTCTGTTGAAGGAGATGGAGGCGCTGGCCGGGGGCGTCGAGGAGAAGAAAAAGGGAGAGAAGTCAGACGAAGTCGATCTCCCAAAGGAGGGAGACGCGGTTAGCGCGCCGAATAGCGAGCCCAAAACCCAGGAGTAGACCAACCGTCACGGACCGACTGGCTAGCCTCCCCTCGGGATGTATCTCTAGACCCCGCTGACGAAGATGAAGTGACATCAAGGGCCATCTCCAACCCGGCAGCCAAGCCTATGACCAACCCACTGGACACCGCCATCGCCCAGTTTGAGGCGGCGGCGCAAAGGCTCAACCTTGACCCCGGCATCCGCCAGGTGCTCGCCACCTGCAAGCGGGAACTGGCCACCAACTTCCCCGTCCAGATGGACGACGGCTCCATAAAAGTATTCACCGGCTACCGCGTTCAGCACAACCTGGCCCGGGGCCCGGCCAAGGGCGGCATCCGCTATCACCCCAGCGTCTCCCTGGACGAGATGCGTGCCCTGGCAATGTGGATGACTTGGAAGAGTGCCGTCGTCAACCTGCCCTATGGGGGAGCCAAGGGAGGCGTCATCGTCGATCCCAAGTCGCTGTCCCAGACGGAGCTCGAAAATCTCACCCGTCGCTACGCCACGGAGATCAGCATCATCATCGGCGACAACCAGGACATCCCCGCCCCTGATATGGGCACAGACGAGCGCGTCATGGCCTGGATCATGGACACCATTAGCATGCACCGGGGCTACACGGTGGCAGGGTCAGTCACGGGCAAGCCGGTCAGCGTGGGCGGTACCCTGGGCCGCAAGGAGGCCACCGGACGCGGGATCCTCTACCTGATCCAAGAGCTGGCCGGCGACCACGGCATCTCCCTGGACGGGGCCACCGTCGCGATACAGGGATTTGGCAACGTTGGGGGAGTGACCGCCACTCTCCTCGCCGGCGAAGGCGCGCGAATCGTCGGCCTGTCAGACACCAGCGGCTGCCTCTACAACGGGAAGGGCCTTGACGTTCAGACGCTGTGGCGGCGCAAGAGCGAAGGCGCCAGCCTCAGTGACCTGGGCGGAGGCGACTGCCTGGACGGTGCTGAGCTGCTGTCTCTACAGGTAGACTTCCTTGTGCCCGCCGCCCTCGAAGGACAGATCACGGCTCAGACCGCCCGGCACATGCGGGCCAAGTTCGTCATAGAAGGGGCCAACGGGCCCACAACACCGGAAGGCGACGCCGTCCTCGCCGAAAAAGGGATCGTGGTGCTGCCGGACATACTCGCCAACGCAGGCGGCGTCATCGTATCCTATTTCGAGTGGGTCCAGGACCTGCAGTTCTTCTTCTGGGAGGAGGATCAGGTCCGCGAACGGCTGCAGCGGGTCATCACCCGCGCCTACCGGGAGGTCTGTGCCCGTGCCCAGAAAGAGAACGTCTCTCTCCGCGAAGCCGCCCTGCTCCTCGCTGTCTCCCGTGTGGAAGAGGCAACGCGTGTGCGGGGGATCTACCCCTAAGACGCGCCGAACCCCGCTCCTCGCCGCCTGCGTCCTGCTAGCCGCGTTGGCCCTGGCCGCCTGCGGTGGAGGCGGGCGAGAGCCTTCCCCAACACCATCTGGCACAGGCGCTGCGGAGCGCGTCACATACCAGGCGGCGGACGGCCTTCGCATCATAGCCGACTTCTACGCTCCCCAGGGCGGAGGCCCCGCTCCCGCCGTCCTTCTCCTGCACCAGTTCAACGGCAGCCGCGCCCAGTGGGCAGACCTCATTCCGGACCTCCTTGCGGAAGGCTACGCCGTGCTAGCTCCCGACCTGCGAAGCTTCGGGGAGAGCACCACCATCGTCCGGGACGGAGAGGATGAGGACTACCGGCTTCAGAACCTGGACGACATGCTCTTCGACGTGGCCGCAGCCATCATCTACCTCAGCACTCGGACTGAAGTCGAAGCGAACGCTATCGGCGTGGTGGGCGCCAGCGTGGGCGGCAACCTCGCCTACGTCGCCTCAGGCGCCTTCCCCGAAGTCAGAGCTACCGTCTCCATGTCCCCCAACGCAAACCCTCAGGGAGGCGTCCTCCTGGGCAGCGACATCTCCGGCTTCAGCCCACGCGCCGTGCTCTTCATGTCCGATGAGACTGAAGCCGCCGACGCCGAGACGCTGGCGGCAACCGTGGCCGAGCCGGTGGACGTCATCGTCTACGAAGGAGAAGCCGCCCATGGGGTACAGCTCCTTGCCAACCCGCGGGCGAAGCCGGACATCCGCGATTGGCTGGCCGCGAACCTACCCCTCGGAGAATAGCCCCATGCGACCGCCCCGCTATCGCCACCGAAACAGCCACAGGAAGATGACGAAGCCGCCGACGATCCAGCCCGCAGGTGCCGCCCAGCCCAGCCAGATGTCGCCCCGGTCACCGCTCTAGTTGCCCACCTCGCGGAGGTCATGCCCTCGTAACCTTTCCCCACAGTGCGCGTTGACATATGCGAGGCTGCTCTGATAGCTTCGACACAACCACATACAAATTTCGACGCCTAATCCCCCGATAGATCGGGGGAGCGGGGGAACCACCCGCAGATGCGGGCTCCGGGGTGAATCTCGCCACAGGCGAGTAGGCCAACTCCTTCGGCCGAACCCGTCAGCTAACCTCGCAGGCGTAGGAGGAGAGGCTAGGTTCAAACCACTTTGAGGGGCGAGAGGCTAGGTCTCCCGCCCCTCTCGTCGTTTTCATACCCATGGCTACGCGGGAAGGCGTCCGCATCATGACTCGACGCGAAGACGAGTCTGCCCCACCGGCGAGGCTCGGTTTCGCCTGGCGGCTGGAGTATACTCTCCTGATCGGCGTCGCCCTGCTGATGACCGCCTTCGCCATCGCCTTCTTCTATTTCGGCGCTGACACAAGCAACCTCAAGTCCTGGGGCTACGCCGGCATCTTCCTCATCAACTTGGTGGGCGCCGCCTCCATCCTCTTGCCCTCACCGGCCGTGGCCAGCGTCGTTGGCGGGGGCGCTCTGCTCGACGATCTCCTCGGGGTGCCCGCCTTTATCTGGGTGGGCCTCGTCGCCGGCACGGGTGAGGCGCTTGGCGAGTTCACCGGCTACGCCGCTGGCTACGGCGGTCGCATCATCTTTGAGAACCGGCCCGAGTATGGGCGTGTCCAAAGATGGATGGAGCGCCGCGGCACACTAACCATGTTTCTGCTCTCCATCTTTCCCAACCCGCTGTTCGATCTGGCGGGCGTCGCAGCGGGAGCTGTCAGGATGCCGATCCGGCGCTTCTTCCCGGCCGTGCTGGCCGGAAAGGTCATCAAGGATACCTACCTGGCCGCTATCGGTGGCGTGGGCGCTTCCATCCTTACCCATCTCGTATAGCAAACTGCTAACTTTGACAGCCAATTTTGACACGCAGTATACTCCAGCCAGGTTGAGCCACGCCGATGGCCAGCGCTGGTCCAAAGCTGTCTTAACTGAGGAGAGGACTCTCATCGAGGCGTGTCCCTCCGCCCAGGTGGGGTGGGGAGCAATTATCGGATGACCGAAAACCTGACGGCCGTAGTCCGCGTCCTGGGCGCGATCTTCTTCGGTTTCCTCGGCTTGTACTCCGGCCTGGCTCTGGCCGAGGGTGATAGCGGACTGACGCGCGTCCTATTCTTGGTGGCAACGCCGGCGGGTTTCATTCTTTTCGGCACGTTGGCAACTCCCTTCATCATCATCGCCCCCCTTCAAAGGCTCCAAGAGTGGTCCAACACCATCCCCCCCCTGCAACTGGTTCTGGGCGCCATCGGCCTGTTTGCCGGCTTCCTGCTGGGCGCCTTGGCCACCCCCTTCCTTATCACCTTGCCGGGCGTCGGCGCCTGGGTTGCGCCTTTCGTCGTGAGCTTCCTATTCGGGCTCATCGGCGTTGTCGTTATGATCGGCCGCGAAGAGGAGTTCGCCGACTTCCTTTCCCGCTACCTGCCGGGCGTAGCCAGATCCAACGATGGGCGCCCCCGTGAGATCATCGTCGACACGAGCGTCATCATCGACGGACGCATCGCCGATGTGGCGATGACCGGCTTCCTCCAGGGCACCCTTATCGTCCCCCGCTTCATCCTCGATGAGCTCCGCCACGTTGCCGACTCGCAGGAGGTTCTGCGACGCAACCGCGGCCGCCGCGGGCTGGACATGCTCAACCGGCTCCAGAAGGAGTCGCCTATCCCCGTGAGGGTCAGCGAAGAGGACTTCCCGGACGCCCGCGACGCGGACGCCAAGCTCATCCGGCTGGCCAGCAAACTCAAGGCGCCGATCCTCACCAACGACTTCAACCTGAACCGCATCGCCGAGCTGGAGGGCGTCAAGGTGCTGAACATCAACGACCTGGCCAACGCTGTTAAGGTCGTCATCCTACCCGGCGAGGAGATGGCCGTGCGCATCATCCAGGAGGGGAAGGAGGTAGGCCAGGGCGTCGGCTTCCTAGACGACGGCACTATGGTGGTCGTCGAAGGCGGCCGCCGCTACCTCAACGAGCAGCTTGACGTCATCGTCACCCGCATCCTACAGACCGTAGCTGGGCGGATGATCTTCGCCCAGCCCAAGGGCGCCGCCTAGGCCGATCGTGAGCGCTCTCTCATCCGCAAGCGCCATCGTCGTTGCCGCCGGCAGCAGCGCCCGCATGCGTGGCGCCGACAAGCTGTTCGCCCCGCTGGCCGGACGCCCCCTCCTGGCCCACGTCTTGTCCCGCTTCCAGGAGTCGCCCGCCGTGGACCGTATCGCGCTCGTCCTCTCATCCGAGAATCTTGAACGGGGCCGTGACCTGGCGACCGAGTACGGCAT
>CAJXNA010000012.1 GCA_913056415.1 uncultured Chloroflexota bacterium
TGCCCCCGCCACCACCGCCTACCCCACCGCCGCCGCCACCACCCCAGCAATACGCTGACGGCGTAGCGGCTGCAGCCATACTCACCCTCACCAACGATCTGCGCGCTCAGCACAGCCTGCCGCCGTTGGCGGCCAACAGCGCCCTCGCCGCCGCCGCTCAAGCCTACGCCGAGACCATGGCGACCAACGACTGGTTCGCCCACGAAGGGCCTGACGGCTCTACCTCAGCTTCGCGGATAGTGGCCGCGGGCTACACCGGCTGGAGTTATCTGGCTGAGAACCTCTACCGTGGCTTCTACGCGGAAGCCCCAACCAGCATCATTCAGGCGTGGACCGCCAGCCCCGCTCATCTCGCCACCATCCTGAGCGAACAGGCTACCGAGATTGGCGTCGGCTGCTACGTCGTCGGCGACTCTCGCTGGTGCGCCCAGGAGTTCGGTGCCCGCTAGAGCCCCTTGATCCAGGGCCAGAGGAACCCCTCCCAGATGCCGCCCAGGATGAGCCCCGTCCACAGGAGAGCATGGGGAAAGCTGCCGCCCACGGAGAGTACGTACGCCGCCGAGCGCCGCATCCGGAACAGGTGAAACGCCACCGCCCGCCAGAACGGCCCCAGGACCATGACGCCGGGCACCAGCGCTACCGCTCTGCGCGCCTTCCCCACCCCATCGTCGCGATCCGCCAGCCGCTCCAGCGCGCGCCCTATACGACGGCGGCCGGCCCACCCGCGCACATCGTCTAGGACAGGGTCGTCCTCCAGAAGGTAGAGGAAAACCGCGGCGAAGGCCGCCATCACAGAGCCCATCACCAGGGCGCCCGGCCAGCGTCCCAGAGTGGCGATCAGAAGCAGCGCCAGCGGCGTCGCCAAGTAGGCCTCAACCCGCCACAGCACCAGCGCCACCCCCGCCTTGGGCCCCAGATAGCGCAGGCGAAACGGACGCCTGCCAGCAGCGACCGGCGGCCCCTCCTCTAGCTGTTTCTGCGCGGCTACCTCTTCCACGGCCATCTATTCTACGCTAGCGGGAACCCAGCCAGACGCTCGTACACGGCGCCGCCGGGTTGCAAGCTGCTGCGCATAAGCGCGACCTCCCTCACCTCGAACTCCGCTTTCGGCGCTGCGACCCCGTCCAGCGCCCGCGATACCCGCTCAGCCATCCCGAGCCGCGGAGGCTGAGGTACTCGCGCCAGCGTAAGGTGTGGCGAGTACTCACGCTCCTCAGGCGGAAACCCCGCTTCTATCAACGCCCTCTCCACCATCGCCTGCAGCTCCTCAAGGCGCCGCGCCTCACCGGCGATGTCCAGCCAGAGCACGCGCGGGCCACGCCGGTTGCCGAACGTCCCCAGCTTCCCCAGCGCCAGGCGGAAGGGCGCCGCTCCGTTTGCGACCTCAGCCAGCGCCCCCTCTATAGCCGGTACCCTCTCGACGGGCGTCTCCCCCAGGAACTTCAGCGTGAGGTGTATACCCCCCGGCCTCACCCACCTCAGGCTGGAGAGATCGCGTCGCCTCAGATCATCCTGCAGGCGGCCCAACTCCTCTCGCACCTCCTCCGAAAGGTCTACCGCCACAAACAGGCGCAGTTGCTGGTCTTCAGCTCTCAAGAGGCATGCTCACCCGTACCTCATTATAGCGACACGCCATGCCGGCAGCCCCCTAAACGTCACAGTCGAAGCAAGCGCTTAGCGCTCTCCCCCAGGACGGACCGCAAGTCGGCCTCATCCAGCCCGCTGGCGCGAACCTCGTCCAGCGCCGCCGACTGCTTCACCAGAGGATAGTCGCTGCCGAACAGCAACCGGTCGGCCCCCAGTCCGCCAGAGGCGGACACCACGCTGGGAAGCACCGAAGCCTCGTACAGATAGCGCAGCGCCGCTGTATCAGCATACGCGCCCGACAGCACCTCTCGCCCCGAGGGCATAGAAGCGTACAGCGGTAGCCCTCCCGCCAGATGCGCCCCAACCACCGACAAGTCCCCGGCGCGCTCCACGAACCGGCAGAACGATTCGAGCCTCAGCCCGCGCCTCCCCGGATACTCGTGGCCAACCGGCTCCGTCACATGGAACAGCAGGATGAGGCCGTGACGCGACGCAAGCTCCGCCAGCGCATCCCCTCTCTCTCCGTCCAGCGACCACCCTTGGCTCTCCGGACGCAGCTCCCCCAGCCCGAGCGCCCCGCCGCGGGCGCAGCGCTCCACCTCCTTCGCCGCCGCCTCACCGGCGAGAGGGCTGACGTTGCAGAAGGGCACGATGCGGCCGCCGCTGTTCGCCGCCGCCTCCAGCAGATAGTCGTTATGACGGACGCAATCATCGTGCTCTCGCCAGGCGAACCCCAACGCCACGCTCACGCTCACCCCCGCCTCCTCCATGCTGCGCCGCAGCTCCTCCGCCGTGGCCACCTTCGCCCGCGGACTGCCGTACATCTCCGCGAACGTGGGGTCGCGCCGAACGTACTCCTCTCGCTTCTCCCGCACCTGCGGCGGAAAGATATGAGTGTGAAAGTCGATTACCACGAGAGGCATGATAGCAGGCGCCCCGGTTGCGTGGCATGCGCAGCCGTTCTTATAATGTCTATTGGCGCTTCTCTCCCTCGAAAGGAAGGCTCGTCTTTGACATCCATCAGCGGCGCCAGCGTCCCGGAGCTGGAAAGGACGGCCCGGCGCATACGCAGGCACATCGTCCGTATGACGACCGAGGCCAACTCCGGTCACCCCGGCGGCTCCCTCTCCAGCACCGACATCCTCACCGCGCTCTACTTCCGCCTCCTCCGTCACGACCCCAAGAAACCCACCTGGCCGGAGCGCGACCGCTTCATCATGAGCAAGGGCCACGCCTCGCCCGCGATGTACTCCGTGCTGGCAGAGGCCGGCTACTTCCCGACCGAAGAGCTGATGACCTTCCGCAAGCTGGGCAGCCGTCTTCAGGGCCACAACATAATGGGCCTGCCGCCCGGAGTAGAGATGTCCGCCGGCGCCCTGGGGATGGGCCTATCGTTCAGCCTGGGCCTGGCTCTGGCCGGCCGCATGGACAAGCTTGACTACCGCGTCTACTGCCTGCTTAGCGACGGCGACTGCAACGAGGGCCAGACCTGGGAGGCCGCGGCCGCCGCCTCCCACTATCGGGTCGATACCCTAACCGCCATCGTGGACTACAACCACATCCAGAACGACGGCTTCTCCGACTACACCCATTTCGCGCAGCGCGATGGTCACCGCCAGCGGCCCGGCGGCTGGGTAGGTGACGAAGGGCACACCGTGAACATCCTCTCCCTTCAGCCCCTCGCAGACCGCTGGCGCGCTTTTGGCTGGAACGTCCAGGAAGTGAACGGGCACGAATTCACGGAGATCATCGATGCGCTGGAGCAGGCCAAAGAGCACAAAGAACAGCCCAGCGTCGTCATCTGCCAGACCACTAAGGGCAAGGGCGTAAGCTTCATGGAGAACAACCCCGCTTTCCACGGCAAGGCCGCTACCAAGGAGCAGCTGGAGCAGGCGCTGAAGGAGCTGGCGGACTGATGGTCAAGGAGGTCCGTACAGCCGCCACCCGCGAAGCTCTAGGGCCAACGCTTGTCAAGCTGGCCCAGAAAGGTCTGGACATCGTCGTGGTGGATGCGGACCTTGGCGTCTCCACCAGCGCCATCAAGTTCGGCAAGGAGTTCCCTGACCGTTTCATCACCGTGGGCGTCACCGAGCAGAACATGATCGGCGTAGCCGCCGGCCTGGCCGCCTGCGGCAAGATCGCCTTCGCCAGCAGCTTCGCCGTGTTCATGCCCGGCCACTGCTTCGATCAGGTGCGTATGGCTGTGGCCCAGCCCAATCTCAACGTGAAGCTGGTAGCCAGCCACAGCGGCATCGTCACCGGCGAGGACGGCGCCTCCGCCCAGGCCCTGGAAGACCTCTCCCTCATGCTCTCCCTGCCCAACTTCCGCGTCATCGTGCCCGCCGACGTGGTCCAGGCGGAGCAGGCGATCGAGGCCGCGGCCAGCAACGACGGGCCCTTCTACATCCGCACCACCCGTCCCAAAGTCCCCGTCATCTACGATAACGGCCACCGGTTTGAGCTGGGCAAGTGGGATATGCTCCGGACCGGCTCTGACGTCACCGTCATCGCCATAGGTGTGCTCCTCCAGGCCGCGCTGGACGCCGCCGATCTGCTGGCCCGGGAAGACGTCAACTGCCGCGTGCTTAACGCCGCCTCCCTCAAGCCCGCCGACACGGAAGCGATGCTCGCCGCCGCCACCGAGACCGGAGCGATCGTCACCGCCGAGGACCACCAGATCCACGGCGGCCTGGGCAGCCTCGTCGCTCAGACCGTCGCCCGCCACAAACCCGTGCCCATCGCCTTCCTCGGCATGCAAGACCGCTACGGCACCAGCGGCCGCTGGGACGAGCTCCTGGAGCACTTCCACCTCACGCCCCAGGCGATAGCGGAGGCGGCGCGCGAAGTGTTATCCCGGAAGAGCTCCTAGCGGGACGAGGCCCGCCGCGTCTCTCCACGTGAGATGACCCCACCCGTACGAATAGCAGCGATATCCCTGGGCGTCACCGTCTGCCTGCTGGCCTTCAAGCTCTCGGTGGGCATTATCAGCGGCAGCATCGCCGTGCTGTCAGACGCCATCGACAGCGGCGCCGACCTGGTCGGGGGCACCGCCGCATTGGTCAGCATTCGCATCGCCGCCTGGCCCGCCGACGAGGAGCACCCCTACGGCCACGGCAAGGTGGAGAGCATCTCCGCCTCAGTGGCCGCCACCGTCATCGCCATCGGCGGCGGCTTCGTCGTGTTCCAGGCCACCCGAAGGCTGATCGAGGGAAGCCCTGAGATCAACGTCGGCCTGGCCCTAGCGCCGATGCTCGTCGCCGTGGCCACCAACATCGTCCTCGCCTTCTACATGCGCAGAGAGGCCCGGCGCGCCCAATCGCTCGCCCTCGCCTCGGAGGCCACCCACCTCCAGACCAACGTCGTCCAGGCCGGAGCGGTGATCGCCGGCCTGACCATCGTCGGCGTCACCGGCGAGCGGCTGTTCGACCCTCTCGTCGCCCTGGGGCTCGCCGCCTACATGGGCTGGACCGCGGTTACCCTCGCCCGCGAAGCGCTCACCGAGATCATGGACGTGGCCCTGCCTGACCACGAGCTGCGCACCATACACGGCATTATCGCCGCCCACCAGGACGAGATTCGCGGCTTCCACCGCCTGCGCAGCCGCAAGGCCGGCCCCACACGCCACATCGACATGCACCTCATCGTGGACGCCCATCGTACGGTGGAGGAGGTGCACACCGTATGCGACGAGATAGAGCGCGAGATCGGCGAGCGGCTGCCGGGGGCTGTCGTCACCATCCACCTGGAGCCGGACGACGGACGCTTCCGCGGCCCGCTGGAGCGCATCATCCACCAGAACTCATGACATAAGGCGCCATACGCCCCACGTTCAGATGCGCCCTGTTGCCCGGCCGGTCATTCCTGCTGAAGGAGCGTGCTCCAGGCTTGGGCCATCATGCGCTCGGCGAAATGTTTCACTTCCTTCATGGAGTACCCGTATTGCTTTAGGGCGGAGAGATCTACACTCCAGGGGACGACGACGCCCTTACCGGACTCCACGTCTGCCGCGATTCGCGCCAGCTCTTGAATCTGGTCAGAGTGCTCGGCCAGGTCCCTCTCCCGTAAGGCTATCACTCGCCCCTCGCTCCAGCCCAAGCAGTCCGTGATGTGGGGCTTCCTATCGAGATCGGGCAGCTCCGCCGCCTGCTGCTTGAGCCATGTCTGAATCCTCCAGGGTGGGCTCTTGAGCCAATGGCAACCACGGCAAATGAACTTGGCAGACACCAAGCGCTTCAGGTAATGTTCTCGCTCATACTCCCAGTCCTCGTCCAAGGTGTCGGCACGGCATGTCTTAGGGCAGGAGCAGCGATTCCACCCCGGGTGCTTTCGCTTCACCCGCTCCCTGAAATCTTTCCATTCCTTCCTGGTGATCACGTAGTACAGCGACCATTGAAGGGGCAGCACGTGATAAACGTTGAGCCCCATGGCGGCTGCTGCGTTCTCGAATTCTGCTAAAGAGAAGGCGGGCCTAGTGTATTCCCAAATGTGGCCGCAGCGTTGGCACTGCAAAACCCAGAGGGTTCGCCGCCCGCCGTTGGGGGTTCGAACGCCGGGCACAGAGTCGATCACTTTGGGGACACGCGGCCAATAACCATGTCGACCGCAGGCTGGGCAGGGAACGTTGATGTGCTTCCAGCGAGTCACTCCGGAACTCCTCAGCCGGCCAACGCCGCCCGCGTCGCCCCCGCGGACGTTAGCGCTTATCCTTCGCGGCGGCCGTTCCCCTCCATCTCCTCGTCTTCATCTTCGTCCTCAAGGTCCTCATCGGAGAAGACGGCGGCCTCTCGTCCCGCCCACACCGTCACCACGAAGTCCTCCCGAAACGGGTCCGTCGTCAGCACCAGCCGCTCGTCGATCTCCTCCACCAGCTCGCGGATGTCCTCCTCCGTCATGTCCTCGCCCACGCAGAGCGTGGCGTAGGCCATGGAGGGCGTGTAGTGAATGTCCACGCGACCGATCTCTTCCTCTCCGGACCCGAGGATATAGCACTCCGAGTAGGGCGTACGGCACTCCCGTTCGAACACGTAATCAGTCACACAGGCCCCCTTTCAGTCAGGACAAGCAATAGGTGACGCGCAACACGAGCGCCTGGTCCTTGATCCAGCCTACAGCGGCCGCGTCTGGCCGCTGCCCAGGACAATCCATTTGTAAGTCGTGATCTCCCGCAGGCCCACCGGCCCGCGCGCAATCGTCTTCTGCGTGGAGTCGATTATCTCCGCCCCCAGGCCGAACTGGGCGCCGTCCGTGAACTGAGTGCTGGCGTTGACATAGACCACGGCGGTATCCACCTCATCCAGAAACCGCATGGCGGCGGAGTAGTCCTCCGTGATTATTGCGTCCGAATGGCCGGTGCCGAATCGATAGATGTGCTCCAGCGCCTCGTCCAGGGAATCGACGGTTCCCACTGCGGCGACCCGCGACAGGAACTCCTTGCCGAAGTCATCCTCGGCTGCGGGCTTCAGGGAAAGCTCCGCTATCTCGGCCGCCTTGAGAATGCGCAGCGACCGCTCATCGCAGCGCATCTCCACCCCCGCCTCAGCCCAGCTACGGCCCATCGCCGGGAGAAACCCCTCGGCGACGTCCTGATGCACCAAGAGCGTGTCCAGGGCGTTGCAGATGCTGAACTTGCGACACTTAGCGTTGTGGGCCACACGAACGGCCTTGTCGAGATCGGCGGCCCGGTCCACGTATGTGTGGCAGACGCCGGTGCCGCCGGTGAGCACAGGCATCGATGCGTTCTCCGTCACGTACCGGATCAGCTCGGCGCCGCCACGCGGCACCAGCAGATCGATCGCCTCCCGCATCTTCAGCAGCTCTCCCAGCAGGGCGCGGTCTGTGTTCTCGATGAGCTGCACGGCGTCCCGGGGCACGCCGGTGCCCGCGATCGCCTCGCGGACCACACCGGCGAGAACGATATTGGAGTGGATCGCCTCCTTGCCGCCGCGCAGGATGCAGGCGTTCCCCGACTTCAGGCAGAGCGACGCGATGTCCACCGTCACGTTAGGGCGGCTCTCGTAGACGGCCGCCATCACCCCCAGGGGCACGCGCTTGCGGCCCACCTGGAGGCCGTTCGCCAGGGTGCGCGTGTCGAACATCTCGCCCAGAGGATCCGGCAGCACCGCCACCTGGCGCACGTCGGCGGCGATCCCCTCCAGACGCTCGTGAGTGAGGAGCAGCCGGTCCAGCACCGCCTCCGAGAGTCCGGCCTGACGGCCGGCCTCCATGTCTTCAGCGTTGGCGGCCAGGATGTCCGATTCGCGCGCCGGCAGCTCGTCGGCGATAGCCTCCAGGGCGCGGTTCCGCACCTCCGCGGACAGCCGCGCCAGGGCGCGCGCCGCCTCCCGCGCCGCCGCGCCCTTCGCCTGTATGTCAGATGCCGTGGTGGTCACGCCGCTTTCCTCGCCACGCCGACCATGTCGAACACCGGAGTGACGGGCCGGCCTATGCCCCGCTCCAACGTCAGGCCGGCGTCCTCTAACGCCGTCTGAAACTCGTCGATGGTGAACAGCGCCTGCATATCGTGGCCCATCAGCTTCATGCCGATGCCGTACCTGCGCTTCGATATGTCCAGGAAGTGAAAGCTGCCGCCGGGCTTCAACACCCGCACCACCTCTCGCAGGGCGGCCCGCCAATCCGGGACGTGGTGCATCACGGCCATCTCCACCGCGGCGTCGAACCGCTCATCGCCGAAGGGTAGACGAGAGGCATCCGCCATCAGCAGGGCGGCGTCCGCCGCGCCGTTATGGGAGAGCCGCCGGCCCGCCTCCAGCACCTGTCGTCGGTCCAGGTCGAACGCGACCAGGCGGCCCGGCCGAAACGTGGCCGCGATGAGCGCCGTCTCCACGCCGCGGCCGCAGCCCAGATCCATTATGGTTAGCCCTGCTGGCAAGGGCGCCAGGCGATGAAGGTTCGCCACCTCCCGGCGCTGCAACCAGGCGTACAGCGGGTTGTTGACAAGCAGCTTTTCCAGAAGCCGCATCTCAGCCAAGGTCTACCCCTTCTTCTATCGCCCTTCGTCTACAGCCCCCTTGAGGAGGGGGCAACACGCGCAACCGCGTTACTTGTGCCGCCGCTGCCAGCGAGTCTTCTTCAGCATCTTGCGATGCTTGTGCTTGCTGATCTTCTTGCGCCTCTTCTTAATGACTGAGCCCATTTAGCCTCCGTGATCTAGTGCAAGTAACGTCATCGTAAGCGGCCCGAACCGGCGTGTCCACCCTGAGGCCAGAGCGGGGCGATCACAGCAGCACCAGGTTGTCCCGGTGCACCACCTCGCCGCCGTAGTGGTGGCCCAGCTCCGCCTCGATACGGTCGGAGCGGAGGCCGCGGATGCGCAGCACCTCCTCCGCGCTGTAGTTGGCGATACCACAGGCGATACGGTGGTCGTTGCCGTCCGTGATCGCCACCGCGTCGCCGCGCTGGAACTCCCCCTCCACATCCTGCACGCCCACCGGCAGCAGGCTGCGCCGCTGCTCTCGCAGCGCCTTGCTGGCGCCCGCGTCCACAGCGATACTCCCCTTCAGAGACAGCCCCGCCACCATCCAGCGCTTACGACTCTCCATGCGGTCGACGCTGGTGGAGAAGAGAGTGCCTATCTCCTCGCCGCGCGCGACGTCGACGAGCACGTCTGGCCGCCGGCCGTCGGCGATGACGACATCGGCGCCCCCGGCCAGCGCCAGCTTCGCTGCCTCCAGCTTTGTGACCATGCCACCGACGCCCCTGCCCCGCGTATCGCCGGCCAGCCGCTCGATCTCGGCGTCGATGCGCTCCACGCGTGGGATAAGGCTTGCGCCGGCGTCGCGGCGGGGGTCGGCGGTGTGAAGGCCGGCCTGATCGGTCAGCAAGACCAGCAGATCGGCGTCCACAAGGTTGGCCACCAGCGCCGATAGGTTATCGTTGTCGCCGATCGAGGCCCCCTCAATCTCCTCCACCGCCACCACATCGTTCTCGTTGATGATGGGCACGACTCCCAGCTCCAGCAGGCCGAGCAGGGTGTTGCGGGCGTTGAGGTACCCCTGCCGGTCAGCGAAGTCACGGCGCGCGAGCAGCGTCTGAGCGACGGTGACATCGTGCCGGGCGAACAGCTCCTGATAGGCCTGCATCAGGTCAGTCTGTCCCACCGCGGCCAGCATCTGGCGGAACGGCATCCCCTTGCGGTCGCGGGTGACGCCCAGGCGGTGACGACCGGCCGTAATAGCGCCCGAGGTTACGATCAGTACGACAGCGCCCCGCTTCTGCAGGCGCGCCACCTGGCCCACCAGCGCCGACATAACCTCCAGGTTCAACCTGTCAGTGCCGGCGGTGAGCACGTTAGTGCCCACCTTAGCGACGATGCGCCGGTAGCGGAGCCCTTCCTCTCCGGCCTTCTTCTGCGATTCCTTGCTCTGCTTAGCCATAGATGGGAGATATCGTACAGATGCGTTCGCATTATATCAAACCGTTAGCCCCCTGGACGCCGCGCTAACGCCAGAGGCCCCGGCGAAGAGCCGGGGCCTCTCTCTGTCGAATAAGACGCGCCGTTAGGCCACAGGAGCCTTCCGCTCTATCTGTTCCAGCTCCGTCATCCAGCGCTCGAACGTCCGCAGCCGCTCCTCCATCTGCTCCTTCATCTCGCTCATCTGTTCCGCCTTCTGACTGACGATCCCGAGCTGGCGCGTCACCACGCCGATCGCCTCTTGAAGCTGTCGCCTCTTCTCTGAGATGTCAGCCTCGGGCCGGTACTGGGCTTTGAGCTCCTGCAGCATCTCCTCCGCCTCCACCATCTCCTTGATCTCAGCCAGCGTGAGACCAAGCAGGTTCTGCAGGCGACGTATGTGCGCTACCCGCGTAACGTCGTCCTCGGAGTAGAGGCGGAAGCCGCCATCCATACGGCTGGGCGGACGCAGGAGGCCCTTCTCCTCATAGAAGCGCAGCGTCCTCTGCGTGACGCCGGTGCGCTCCGCGACCTCACCTATCTGGAGATACGCTTCTGTCGACTCGGACACAGGGCCGGCAACTCCTTGAACTGTCGCAGTCCGTTGCTTGAATCGGAGTATAGCCGAGACTTTACTTCTACGTCAAGGTTATGCTAGCCCGATTTCGTCTATCGATACCAGCAGTCGCCGCTACTCGAAATCAGGCCCCGGCTCTTCCTCTTCCGCCGCCTGTGCAGCGGTGAGCGAGGGCAGGAGCGCGTCCGTCCGCTCCTCTCCTCGCCTGCCTCTGGCCGGCAGCGACAGAACGGCCTCACGCAGAGCGGAAAGCCTGTCGGCTGACTTCCCATCGAGGATCACCCCCGCCACGCCTGCCTCCCGCAGCGCCTCCAGCCGAGACGGCTCAATCTCCGGTGTCACCTCAACCAGCAGCGGCGTCTGCGAGAGCAACGAATGACGGCGCAGCTCCATAAGACGCCGGACGGTGAACGGCTCACTGATCGGCGCTATCTCCAGCGCATCCAGAGGCAGGCCGGCCAGCGCTCTCAGCCCCGTATCGCTCGTTTCGGCGCCGATGCGCAGCACGAGGCCCACCTTCTCCTCCAACACCGTCTCCCCCGACGACTCCTCGTCCAGCAGCACAAAGTCCGCCCCCGCCTCGCGCGCGGCCGCTACCGTCTCCCGCTGCGCATCCTCTGCTAGCAGCCCCACAGGCACATCTCCCAGCTTCTTGAGAGCGTCCCCCAGCTTGCCCGCCGCCAGGCCGGTGATGATCACGGCATCCGCGCCGGCGGCTGCGGCGTCACCCACGCTCTTCACCTGGTTCTTGTCCAGCCGCAGCAGACAGAGCAGCGTAGGAGAGGCACGGCGCTCCGTCGCTATGCCGAAGCCTATCGGAGCCGGCGCCACCCGCCCCGCGCTTCTGATCTTGTCAGCCAGTTTGCTCATCTGCTCCCTCCCTGCCCGCCTGCATCAGCCGGAGGCTGACACGCCTCCGGCGGGGGCAGACTCGAACTTCCCGCCCATTATGGGCACCCGCCATCTCTGCGGGCAAGCCATTCGACCTAACCCGCGACCGTGGTCTACCATTGACGTCGATTCCAAGGAGGTGGCCGATGAAGCTACAGGGCAAAGCAGCGCTGATCACTGGCGCCGGCTCCGGCATCGGCCGCGCGATCGCGCTGCTGTTCGGCGCTGAAGGCGCCAGCGTACTCGTCGCCGAGCTGAACGAAGAGGCCGGCCGGGCCGTCGCGCGGGAGATCGAGGATACAGGCGGCCGCGCCAGCTTCCTGCCCACGGACACCTCCCGCGAAGACGACGTGAAGTCCGCCATCGCCGCCACCGTGGACACCTGGGGCCGGCTGGACATCCTTGTGAACAACGCCGGCATCGGCGGCGCGGCCTACACCTGGAACCAGGTCATCGCCGTCAACCTCTCAGGCGTGTACTATGGCTGCCTCCACGGCCTGGAGACGATGAGAGAACAAGGCGGTGTCATTGTGAACATGGCCTCCATGGCCGGGCTCGTAGGCTTCGCTGTGGCGGGCTTACCTGAGGTGTTCGGCTCCGCCCCCGGCAACGCCTACATCGCCGCCAAGCACGGGGTCCTCGGCCTCACCAAGCAGTTCGCCCTGGCGGGCGCGCCTCAAGGCGTGCGCGTGAACTGTATCTGCCCCGGCTGGATTGAGACAGCCCTCACCCAGCCCCTGACGCAGGCCCAGCCGCTGCTGGATTGGGCGCTCCAAGGCACCCCGATGGGTCGCCTGGGCCAGCCCGAGGAGGTCGCGAAGGCGGCGCTGTTCCTGGCCGGCGATGACTCCTCCTTCATGACCGGCGCGCCGCTCATCGTGGACGGCGGCTGGACCGCCCGTTAGGCTAGCCGCAGCTGTAGGTCTCCTCGCTTATCAGTAGCTCCGGCTCCAGGTCCGACTTCGCCACACGCACGACGTGGAAGGGCTGAGTGATCACGGCGGTCACGATGCAGTCCGAGCCGGGGATCGTCTTGCTCACCCGCACCACGAGCCTGCCTTCGATCTCTTCGATGCCCGTGATCTCGAACCGATAGCCCCCGGAAGGCTCGGTCTGATCCACCGCCGCGATCACCATCTCGCGGGAGAAGTCCACATCAGGCGCCCCGGGCGCCGGCGACACGTTCGCCTGGTGGCGAGACCAGAGCTCCTCCCACTCGGCCTGCGTCTCGATCTTGAATATCTGCGGCTCGCCACCGGCGACGCCACTCTGATCGCCGATATCGATCGTCTCAAACACCTCCGCTGGCGCGTTCACGGGCACAGTGGGACTACCCTGCGTGGCGGGTGTGGACCCGCTGGAACCGGCGCTGCTGCAGGCAGCGAGCGCGAGCAGCAGCAGCGTGGCCACGGCGGCCGGCAGAAACGGAGTTCGTGTCAGGCTCCTCATCCTATGGTATAGACGGTCGCGACGGTGGATCTGTTCCCAGTCTAGAGGATCTTGCTCAGGAACGCCTGCGTGCGTGGCTGCGACGGCCGCAGGAACAGCTCCTCCGGCGACCCTTCCTCCACGATGACCCCCTCGTCCATGAACACGATGCGGTCCGCCACCTCCCGCGCGAAACCCATCTCATGGCTCACCACGATCATCGTCATCCCCTCTCGCGCCAGCGACTTCATCACGTCCAGCACCTCGCCCACCAGCTCAGGGTCCAAAGCGGACGTTGGCTCATCGAACAGCATCAGCTTCGGCTCCATCGCCAGCGCCCTCGCGATGGCCACCCGCTGCTGCTGCCCGCCGGAGAGCTGCGCGGGGTAGACGGAGAGCTTGTCCGCTAGCCCCACCTTGACCAGAAGCTCCCGCCCGGCCTCCTCCGCCTGCTTGCGCGGCACCTTCTTCACCCGAATCGGCGCCTCGATGATGTTGCCCAGGGCCGTCAGGTGCGGAAACAGGTTGAAGAGCTGGAACACCATCCCTATAGCCGCCCGCTTGCGCGCCACCTCCCGCTCTCTATCCTCCACCAGACGGCCGTTCTTCTCCCTGTAGCCCACCAGCTCGCCGTCCACGTAGATGCGGCCGGCGTCCACGCGCTCCAGATGGTTTATGCAGCGCAGGAAGGTAGTCTTGCCGGAGCCGCTGGCGCCGATGATGACCACCACCTCTCCCCGCGCCACCTCCATACTGACGCCCCGCAGCACCTCAAGGCGCCCGAAGCGCTTGTGCACGTCCACGCTGCGCACCATCGACTCTGACATCGCCCCAACATTCTACGCCCGTACTCCCGCGGCCTCAAACCACGCGCCTGCCCGACGACATTATCGCCAGCGCCCGCGAGAGGAGCGTCTCCGGCCGTTCCCGTTCGGAGACGGCCACGGCGCGCTCAAGCTCCGCCTGGCCAAGGCTGAAGATGGAGACCAGCACCAGATACCAGAAGGCCGCGACGGTATAAAGCTCCATCGGCCTGAAGTTGGCAGCGGCCTGGATCCTGGCCGCGTTGAGCAGCTCCACCACGCCGATGGCGAAGGCAACGGAGGTGTTCTTCAGCATGGCGATGAACTCGTTTCCGGTGGGTGGGATCATCACCCGGAACGCCTGGGGGAGGATGATCCGCCTCAGCGCCTGCAGGTTGGTCATCCCCAGCGACTTGGCGGCGTCCATCTGGCCCGCCTCCACGGACTGGATGCCGCTGCGCACGATCTCCGCCATGTACGCCGCCTCGTTCAGGCCAAACGTCACCACCGCCGCCCGAAAGCGGGTCCAATTGTCGCGGAAGATGTCCTCATCGATCACCTGGCGGAGGCCGAACCACACCATCAGGAGCTGGAGGATCACCGGCGTCGCCCGCCAGAACCACACGTACACCCCGGCCGGCGCGGACACGATCGGGTTGCGTGAGACGCGCATCACCGCGAGCACAGTCCCGAGCACGACCCCCAGCACCATCGCCAGCAGGGCGATGTACAGGGTCTTCCGCATCGCCCGCAGGATTATCGGGTTGAACAGAAAGTCGCCGACGGTGTCGACGTCGAACCGTATCGCTAGTAGCCAGTCCATTTCCATGACGTTCATGGCGCCTAGGCAAAGCGGCCCCCGGCTGCTGTCGGTAGCCGCGGGGGCCGCTGCGTCAGCGGGGCATTAGAGGTACGTCTACTGCAGCGCCACCGCCTCCAGATCCCAGTCGGCCAGGATGTCGTCGTACTCGCCGCTGTCCCTGATCGCCTGGATAGCATCGGCGATGGCGTCCTTGAGCTCGGTTGACTCCTTGCGCACGCCGATCCCGTACGCCTCCGGCGCGATCTGCGTCTCCACCACCTCCAGATCGCCTTCGGACTGGGCGGCGTCCTCGGCGGATACAGGGAAATCGGAGAAGTTGGCGTCGGTGCCGCCGGTGCGCAGGTCCGCCACCGCCAGTGGATTAGTGTCAAAGACGACGATGTCGATGGGGTCGTCGCACGAATCATTCTGCGCTTCCAGCATGTCCACCTGGATCGTGCCAGTCTGCACAGCCACACTGAGGCCGCAGAGGTCGTCCAGGGTCTGAATGTCGTTTGGGTTCCCGGTCGGTACGACGATGCCCGTGCCCACGGTGATATAGGGCACGAAGTCTATCACCTCCGACCGCTCATCGGTGATAGTCATCGCCGAGACGAGGATGTCGAAGTCTTCCGTCTGAAGGGCGGGGATGATCCCATCGAAGCCGGTGTTGAGGAACTCGATCTCCACGCCCAGCTCTGCGGCAATCGCTATGGCTAGATCGATGTCCAGGCCGTCCTCGATCTCCGTCCCCTCCTGATAGAACTCGAACGGCGCGTAGGCGATGTCCGAGCCTACGGTCAAAACACCGTCCTCGAGCTCCGGGACGCCCGATACGTCCGTGCCGCCGCCATCATCGTCGTCATCACAGGCGGCGAAGGCGAGGACAGAAGCTAACGCCAGCACTGCGAACACAAGAACATAGCGATTGAGGCTGCGTGGTAACATGGGGACCCTCCTTGTCTTGGTGCAACCAAGAAATTCTCTCAGACAGGTAGGATTATAGGCATGTTGCGGCGTGTGTCAATCGGCCTACCCCTGTGATCTTCCGGCCAAGCTAGACCGTCACTCACCTTTGCGTTAGAGTAAGCACGCCATGTCCTCAGCCAACCTACCGGTCATCGTTGGCGTGGGCCAGTACGTCAACCGCTCCCGCGATCTGGCCGACGCGCGTGAGCCCCTGGACATGATGGAGATCGTCGCCCGCGCCGCCCAGGACGACGCCGGCGTCCAGGGGCTGCTGGCCCGCATCGATAGCCTCCAGATCGTCAACATCATCGCCTGGCCATACCTGGACGCCCCCGGCCTGGTGGCCGAACGGCTGGGCGCCAGCCCCGCCCACAGCATCTACACCTCCGTCGGCGGCGACACCCCCCAACGCCTCATCAACAACACGGCGGAGAGCATCGTACGCGGCGAGACCCGCCTCGCCCTCCTCTGCGGCGCCGAAGTGCTGGCCTCCACCCGCCGCTCCCGCAGGGCCGGCGCCAAGCTCCCCTGGCACCAGCGCGCGATGCCCAAACAGATGGTGGGCGACAATCGCACCGGCTTCAACGAAGCTGAGGCCCGCCACGGCGCCGTGATGCCCACACGCGTCTACCCCCTGTTCGAGAACGCTCTGCGCGCCCACCTGGGACTCAGCATCGAGAAGCATCGCCAGCGCCTGGGCGCCCTCTGCCAACGCTTATCCGCCGTCGCTGCCCAGAACCCCTACGCCTGGTTCCCCAACGCCCTCACCGCGGACGAGATCGCCACCGTCTCAACCGACAACCGCATGGTCTGCTTCCCCTACCCAAAGCGCATGAACGCCATCATGGAGGTGAACCAGGCCGCCGCCGTCATCATGACCGGCTCCCATACCGCCCGCGAGCTCGGCATCCCGGAGGACCGCTGGGTCTACCTCTGGGGCTGCGGCGATGCCAACGATAAGTGGTTCGTCAGCGACCGCATAAACCTGCACTCCTCACCCGCCATCCGCGCCGCCACCGGCCGCTCCCTGAGCATGGCAGGCCTTACCGTAGACGATATCACCTTCTTCGACCTCTACTCCTGCTTCCCCGCCGCCGTCCAGCTCGCGATGGGCGAGCTGGGGCTGACCCTCGACGATCAGCGCCCCCTGACCGTCACCGGCGGCCTCCCCTACGCCGGCGGCCCCGGCAACAACTACGTGATGCACTCCGTGGCTGCCGCCGTGGCCCGCCTGCGCGAGGATCCCAAAGCCAAGGCGCTGCTCACCGGCCTCGGCTGGCTCGCCACCAAACACGCCGCCGGCGTGTACAGCGCCGGCCGTCCCCCCACCGAAAGCTGGCGACGGACCGATCCTCAGATCGATCAAGCCGCGCTGGAGAAGATAGAGAGCCCGCCCACCGTGGAGCAAGCCGAAGGCCCCGCCAGCGTGGAGAGCTACACCGTTCAGTTCAACCGCGATGGCGAGCCGGAGCTGGGCATCATCATCGGCCGTCTGGGAGACGGGGAGAAGCCGGGCGCCCGCTTCATCGCCAACACGCCGCCGGACGCTGACCTGATGTGGGCGATGACACGCGAGGAGTTTATCGGCGCCTCCGGCCACGTCAGCCACGAAGCGGAGAGCGAACGGAACGTCTTCCGACCTAGCGGCTAACCTCAACAGGCCTGCGGGCTCGTGCCGTGCGGCCAGCCTGCCTCAGCATCTCCTCGAACGCCTCCGCGGGCGCTGGCTTGCTGAACAGATACCCCTGCATCTCGTCACAGCGCCGCTTCTTGAGGAATGCGAGCTGCTCTTCAGTCTCCACACCCTCGGCGATCACCCGCAGCTTGAGGTTGTGCGCCATGACGATGATCGACCTGGCGATCGCGGCGCCATTCGAGTCCGTGGTCAGATCCTGGATGAACGACTGATCGATCTTCACCACATCGATGGGAAGACGGCTCAGATAGCTGAGCGAGGAGTGACCGGTGCCAAAGTCATCGATCGCTATCTGGACCCCCATCTGTCTCAGCTCGCGCAGCACCGCGATGTTGGACTCCACATCCTGCATCGCCACCCCTTCAGTGATCTCCAGTTGCAGCCACCGCGCCTCCAGGCCGGTCTCTTTCAGCACCTCATCCACTACCTCAATGAGATCGCGCTGCTGGAACTGTCGCGCCGAGAGGT
>CAJXNA010000013.1 GCA_913056415.1 uncultured Chloroflexota bacterium
GCTTCGCGTACCGAGGCCAGCGTGAGAGCCGTCAAGGAAGGACTGCTGGACTAGAGGCATACGCTTCTCCATCTCTATTCGGCACAGTAACGCCCTTTATGCGTACTCGCACTCCTCTCATACTGGAAAAACGGTACGGATTTACTGATTGTCCGGAATAGCCTCAATAAACAATATTATGGTATAATCAGTTGCCTTTTCTACTGCCGAAAGGGGGAGCGTGCCACAAGCTCATCCCAGACTCAAGTCGCTCACGGCCGCTGGTAACGGAGACTCGGAGCCGCTGCCTAGCGCATCGTTGAGCCTGACCGACTACTCCGGACGCAAGCGCCAAGGACGCGCGCTCCTGCTCTCAGAATGGCCTTCGAATCCCGGCAGCGAGCGTCTCGCTGAGGGCGAAGACTTCCGAATAGTCGTACTCTCGGAGCCGCCTGAGGGCACCATCTCACCGGAGGAAGGCGTAGTTGTCGTCGCCCCCGCCTGCCGGCTTGCGTCTACAACCGTGACCGCAAGGGAGCCCACCGCGACCTACAGCGCGGCAGAGCAGGCCGATCTGACCCTGTCCACGAAGAATATCGATCTGCTGCGGCAGGGCAGCTTGCTCGCCGCCACGCCGCTGCAGCTGACGGCGGAGGATGTCTTCGCTGGAGGCAAGGCGCGGCTGGTGTTGCTGGCTTGTGACCTGCTGCTCTCCACAGCTGTTGCGGAATATCTTTCCCCCATCGCGATGGCGCTGAGCGCTCCAGACGCCGCCAAGCCGGTAACCCAAGACCGTCTGGAGGAGCTAAAGCAGCTGGTCAGCGCCGTCAGTGACAGCGGAATCGGAGACGGAGACTCCGAACTGAAAAAGGCGCTCGAGCATCTCTCCGAGCTGGCCTCTGCCACCGCTACAGAGCAGTTTCTCGCCGCCGCCGAGCGCATCTACCCGAACAAGCGAACACTGATGGAGGAGATCTACATGCTCAGGGCGTTGCGGAAGAGCCCGCAGGAGGCGAGCGAGCTCCTCTCCATACAACGCTTCCTCCAGCACGCCGTGTTGCCCTCCGACGAGTCGGAGCTGTCGATGGATCGGACGGTTGTGTTGGAGCAGCTGGCGTTCGCCACCCTTACCGTCGAGCCGCAGCGCTACCCTTCTGCCAAGGCGCTGGCGGACTCCTTCCGCCGGAAATATGTATCCTCGTACCGCGAACACCACACGCGATACTGGGCTGAGATGGCCCGCCTGCACACCCGGCTACGGGAGGCACAGCCACACACCGATGCGCTGCGGCGGATGAACAGCCTGACGGAGCTTGGCCCCCCGGCGGGAGTGGGAGCTCTCACCGCATACGAAGAGCTGGTGGAGTTGACCGCCGGCTGCCCCCTAATCAGCGGCGTGGAGGAGATGCTGGAGACGGAGGCGGCCTGCCCTGACTGCGGCCTCTCCCTGGACCAGACAGCGCCCACCCAGCGTGTCGACGAGGTCCTGTCCCACATCGACCGAGCCTGCCATCGCCAGATGGCCAGACTATCGTCCAGCGCCGTGCAGCAGGTGCTTCGTAATAGCAACGACGCGCGGGTGGACCAGTTCCTGAAGGTGGTCCAGGCCAGCCAGTTATCCTCGCTGAGCGACATTTTGGATGACGATCTGATAGGTTATCTGCGAAGGTTCCTGGTAGAGGGCCGAATAGAGACCGCGCTGAGGCCCATCTTCGATCAGCTACAGGAGGGCGTTACCCCAAAGGTAGACGAGGCGAAGACCGCCATGAGGGAGGTCTCACAGGTCCTTCAGAGGGCGTTCCAGGCTGCACAGAGGGCGCTGCCGCCGGCAGAGATGACGGTGACCGATAGCCCGCCGCCCCGCCGCAAGCGAAAGCGATAGGCTAAAATGGCCGCATGGCGGCAGACAAGTGGCTGATAGTAGGCCTGGGCAATCCAGGCCCTGCCTACTCCCACAACCGCCACAACGTCGGCTACTGGTGCGTCAACCGGCTGGCCCGCCTGCACGGCATCTCTCTCAAGGCCCGGCGCTTGGCAGCCTTCGGCGAGGGCTCGATCCGCGGCACCCCTGTCCTCCTCGCCAAGCCTAGAACGTTCGTCAACCGCAGCGGCCAAGCGGCGGCCTCCCTGCTGCGCAACTTCAAGATCAAGCGCCAGAATATGCTGGTGGTCTGCGACGACCTCGACCTTACGGTCGGGTCGCTGCGTTTGAAGGCCGGCGGTGGCCACGGCGGCCAGAAGGGCCTGCGCTCCGTCATCGGCGCCGCCGGGGGCAATGACTTTCCCCGTTTGCGCATCGGCATCGGGCGGCCCCTGGTGGACGGCCGGCCTAGCTGGGACCCGGAGGCGATCGCGGCCTACGTGCTCAGCGACCCCACACCGGATGAGGCGAAGGCGCTGCAGGCGGCGGCGGTCAAAGGGACGGAAGCGGTAGAGACTGTCCTTCGGGAGGGGCTGGAGGCTGCAATGAACCGCTATAACCGTTAAACCTTCCCCAAGCTGCTACAATTAGACCGCTAGGGCCGCCCCAACTAGAAGGGGAGGCCCTAGAAGTGTTGCCATGAACCTATCCGGGCTGTTATCGCAGATAGAGGGCGCTCCCTCCCTGGTTCGGCTGCGTGAGGCGCGGGCGCGTGCAGCCAAGAGCCTCACCGTCGGCGTGCCTGACTCGGCCAAGGCGGCGGTAGTGGCCACCCTCGCCTCCGCCGGAGGCGGGGACGGTCCGCTCCTGGTCATCGTCCCACGGGAGGACCGAGCGGAGGCGCTGATCGAAGAGCTGTCAGCCTGGCTGGGCGCCGCCGCGCCTCTCGTCCCGTTTCCGGAGCGCGACACCCTACCCTACGAGCGCCTGGCCCCCGACCCGGAGGCCGTGCGCCAGCGCCTGCTGGCGGCCTCTCGACTTGCTCAAGGGGAACGCTGCCTCGTCGTCGCCTCGGCGATGGCGCTGGCCCAACAGACCATCTCGCCGGGGGAGCTCGCCACGGCCAAGCGCGGCCTGGGGCGGGGAGACCGTCTGAGCCCAGACGAGTTCCTGACGCAGCTATCGGCGCTGGGCTACGCCATAGAGCCGCTGGTGGAGCGACCAGGGCAGGCCAGTCGCCGCGGCGGCATCATCGATGTCTTTCCGCCCCAGGCGGAGGCGCCGGTGCGCATCGAACTGGTGGGACGGGAGATCGAGAGCCTGCGCCGGTTCGACCCCGCATCCCAGCGGTCGGTGGAGCCGGTGGAGGGCATAGAGCTAGGCCCGGCTCGGGAGGCCGTATTCACTCCCGACGGGGAGATGGGAGACGCGCTGGCCCGGCTCGACCTTTCGAACTGCACGGACGAAGCGCGGGGGCGCTTCCAGGAGGAGCTGTCTCTGCTGCAACACGGAGCGGGCTTCACCGCCGACTACTTCTACGTCCCGTTTCTGGCCCAGGCGACGCTCCTGGACCATCTGCCGCCGGACGCCACCCTGGTCATCGACGAGGAGGGCGACGTGGCGACGGCGCTGGACGAGGCGGAACGGGAGGCCGAGGCCGTGCGCGGTGAGCTGGAGGAGCGGGGCGAGATACCGCGTGGCCTGCCGCTGCCCCAGCAGCCCTGGCGTGAGCTGCGCACCGCGCTGTACGATCGGCAGGCGCCCCTGAGGCTGTCCCGCTGGACCAGCGGCGAAGAGGCCGAAAGCGTCCGCCTGCCGTTCTCACCGGCGACGGCCTACGGAGGCCAGCTCCGCCGCCTGGTGAGCGAAAGCGTCACCCAGTTACGTCAAGGCAGCGCTATCGCCATAGTCTCGCAGCAGGCGCAGCGGCTGGCGGAGCTGTTCGACGAGCAGGGGGTGACCGCGAGAGTGACGGAGGAACCGCCGGACACCGCCGGGCTCGCCCTGGTGCAGGGATCGCTGCCGGCGGGCTGGCACCTGAGCGAGGACGGCCTAGACCTGACGCTGGTCACGGACACGGAGGTGTTCGGCTTCGCCAAGCAGCGCCGCCGCCCGCCGCGCAGGGGCGTCGGCCGCGAGGCGTTCCTGGCAGAGCTCTCCCCGGGCGACTACGTGGTGCACATCGACCACGGGATCGCCCGCTTCGTCGGCCTCGTGCGGATGGCCGTCGACGAGCACCAGCGTGAATACCTTGAGCTCCACTATGCGGAGGGCGACAAGCTGTTCGTCCCCACCGATCAGGTCGACCGCGTCAGCCGCTATGTCGGCCCCTCCGACCATGAGCCGCGGCTAACGCGGCTGGGCAGCGGCGATTGGCAGCGAGCGAAGAAGCGGGTGCGGCAGGCAGTGCAGGCGCTGGCCCAGGATCTTCTCGCCCTCTACTCCGCACGAGAGCTGCTGCCCGGCCACTCCTTCAGCCCGGACACGCCCTGGCAGGCGGAGCTGGAGGCGTCATTCCCCTACGTAGAGACGGAGGACCAGCTGGCCGCCATCGCCGAGGTGAAGCGCGACCTGGAGCGGCCGCGGCCCATGGACCGGCTCGTCTGCGGCGATGTCGGCTACGGGAAGACGGAGGTGGCGATTCGCGCCGCTTTCAAGGCGGTGATGGACGGGCGGCAGGTGGCGCTGCTGGTACCCACCACCGTCCTCGCCCAGCAGCACTACCAGACCTTCCAAGAGCGTCTCGGCGCCTTCCCGGCGCGAGTAGAGATGCTGTCACGGTTTCGCTCGGATGCGGAGCAGCGGGAGGTGGTGGAGGGTCTCGGCAAAGGGACGGTGGACATCGTCATCGGAACACACCGGCTGCTCCAGAAGGACGTGCAGTTCAAGGAGCTGGGTCTTGTGATCATCGACGAGGAGCAGAGGTTCGGCGTGGTCCACAAAGAGCACCTGAAGCAGATGCGCCGCGACGTCGATGTCCTCACCCTCTCCGCCACACCGATACCACGCACCCTATACATGGCCCTGGGCGGCATCCGCGACATGTCGACGATGGAGACGCCGCCCGAAGAGCGGCTGCCGATCAAGACCTACGTTTCGGAGTTCGACGAGCGCCTCGTGCGGGAGGCGATCCTGCGGGAGCTGGAGCGCGGCGGGCAGGTCTACTTCGTGCACAACCGGGTGCACAACATCGAGTTCATCGCGCGGAAGATTCGAGACATCGTCCCAGAGGCGAACGTGGGGATCGCACACGGGCAGATGCACGAGCACGACCTGGAGAGGGCGATGCTGGAGTTCGTGCAGGGCCCGCTGGACGTGCTGGTCTGCACCACCATCATCGAGTCCGGGCTTGACATCCCTAACGTCAACACCATCATCGTCAACCAGGCGGACAAGCTGGGGCTGAGCCAACTCTACCAGCTGCGCGGGCGCGTTGGACGGGGCGCACATCGCGCCTACGCCTACCTGATGTACGATCGTAAAGGCCGGTTGACGGAGCAGGCCCAGAAACGGCTACAGACGATCTTCGAGGCGACGGAGCTGGGCGCCGGCTTCCAGATCGCCCTGCGCGACCTGGAGATCCGCGGCGCCGGCAACCTGCTCGGCCCTGAGCAGAGCGGCTACATGGCCGCCGTCGGCTTCGACCTCTACTGCCGCCTGCTGGCGGAGTCCACGGAGCGGCAGCGGGCGATGATGCGGGGCGAGACGCCACCAGCCCCGAAGGAGGGCGCGGAGGTGTCGATTGAGCTCCCGCTCTCCGCCCACATACCGCAGCCCTACATCCCGGACCTCAACCAGCGTCTCGCCCTCTATCAGCGGATGAGCGAGACCGCCGACGCCCAAGAGGTGGAGTCTATCGATAGGGAGTTGGTAGACCGCTTTGGGGAGCCGCCGCCGCCGGTACGCAACCTGCTGTTTGTCATCCTTCTGCGCGCCCTGGCGGCGCGGGCGGGGGTGGAGGCTATCCTGACGGAGGAGGGCCGGGCGGTGCTGCGGCTCAAGGACGGATCACTTGTGCCCAAAGAGGCGCTGGAGTCACACGTGCCTAAGGGCGTAAGCCTGGGGCGGACGCTGGTGCGGGTAGAGTTGGGGGAGGGCTGGCGCAATCGGCTACAGGAAACGCTGGAAGCGCTGGCGGAGGCGGAGCCGGTTTCGCTGAAAAGTTAGCCGTAACGTGTCACCTTCCCGTAATAGCTAACTCGAACGGCGGTTATAGTTCTAGTGAAACCTCATGGTTACTGATCGATTTGACAAACTACGTGCAACCGTTTAAGATGACCGCTTGTGAACGAAATCACGTCTAACCGCACGAATGCCCTGAACGATGCCGTCTCTCGGCTCGACCGGGTACACGCCATGGCGGCCGTGTTCGGCGCCGGGCTCACTGCGTTCCTCGCCATCGAGCCGACCCAGAACTGGCTCCTCCTCTTGCTCGCAGGCCTGGTCGCTCTGGGCACGGACGCTATCGTCCGCACCCATCCTCGCTCCCACTTCAAGCGTCTGGACGACACCGCTCTCTTCCTGTTCGTGCCGGTGCTGTTGACCCTTAGTCTGGGCCTGTTCCTGGAGGAGGTGGCCGAGGGCTACTGGTCGCTCCTGGCCGGGCTGGGCGCCGCTATCCCCTTCGCCATCGTCCTCCAGGCCGAATACAACTCAGTCGACCGCCGCCTCCCCGCTTACGGTGGCTCACGCCTCATCCTGAACATCGCCACCTACGTTATCGCCTTCCTGTTCTACGCCACGATCTATGACTTCGACCTGAGCCTGCCGGCGGTGATCTTCGCCACCGGCGTCGTCAGTCTTCTCCTGGCGATCGAGATCCTGCGTGAGGAGGCGTTGGAGACGCCGCGGACCCTGCTCTACGCCCTCGCCATCGGCGTGCTGCTCGCGGAGGCCTCGTTGAGCATGCACTTCCTGCCCCTGGAAGGGGCGCTGGCCGCGATCTTCCTGCTCCTCGCCTTTTACCTGATGACCGGCCTCATGCACAACTACCTGGGCGGCCGCCTCAGCCTGCGCACTGCGGGCGAGTTCAGCGGCATAGCGCTCCTTGGCCTACTGATCGTCGTCATCTCCCACGCCTATATCTAAGGGAGGCGCCTGGAGGGGGCATCCCGACCGGGGCCGTTCGTCACTTGCCGGGCTGAAAACGGCTATGCTAGCATAGATTCTGGCCGGGGCGTGGCGTAGTCTGGTAGCGCACTTGACTGGGGGTCAAGAGGTCGCCGGTTCGAATCCGGCCGCCCCGACCAGCAATGCTAACTCTGCCCTCCGGCGCACAGAGACGCTTCCGATGATCGTCGCAGGTGTCGCTCCGCTAATCCCCCCGCTAACGGCCAGCGCTGGAGAAGAGAGCGAACTATGACCAGTCGTAAATCCTTGCGGCTTTTCTGTTCTCACGGTGCGGCCCTCTTCTACATCGCCCTCCATCCGGGCTGCACCTCGCAAGACTTGACCGATGCTTTCGTGGTGACGAAGCGAACCATATGGGGCCTCATAGGTGACCTGAAGGACGCCGGCCTGATCAACATACGTAAAGAGGGCCGCGTAAACCACTACACGATCAAAGAGGATGCTCCCTTTCCCGACCCTGTGCTTTCCCACGCGACGCTTGGGCACGTTTTTCGGGTACTCTCTGCCTAAGCGACTCTATAGACGTTTAGGCCGTGCGGGGCGCTCCGCGTGAGGGGCTAGCGGCAGCGGCTGTCGATCAAGGCGTCGCTCTAGCGTACGGGAGCCAATGGCCTCGCCGGTCGCTTCTGCGGCTTCGATCGGCGGCGGCGGACGTTGTCCTCGCGGTAACGCTTCCCCAGCTCCTCCTCGAAGAAGAACCGCCGCTCACCGAAGGCCGGTCGCAGGTCGCTCAGCCAGATCGCCTTCGGGTCGTACTTCGCGAAGAAGGGACGCATCGCCCAGTCCGGGTTGCGGCTCTGCAGCATGCGCAGTGCGAACACCTTCTTGCCGCCAACTTTGGTGACTCCCAGCACCTCGACCTTTCCCGGGTCCGCGGACATGCTCGGCCCGCGCGCCGTACGGGCGACCCCGCTCACACTCTTATAGGCGTCGCGGAAGATCTCCCAGGCGCGCACCAGGGGCACGCTGAAGTATTGCTGGGCGCCGGTGTCACGCGCTAGAAACATGTAGTACGGAATGCAGCCCAGCCGCACCTGCTCGCGCCACATGTCGCTCCAGACTGCCGGCGAATCGTTGATGTTTCGCATCAGCGGCGACTGGGTCCGGATCTCGGCGCCGGTCTCCTTGACGCGCGCGATGGCCGCCTTGACGGCGTCAGTGCTCAGCTCTCGCGGGTGGTTGAAGTGGGCCATGAACGCCAGGTGGATCCCGGACGCCGTGACCCGCTTGAACAGGTCCAGCACCTCGTCCGCGTCATCATCGGTCAGGAAGCGGTACGGCCAGTAGCCGAGAGACTTGGTGCCGATGCGGATCGTGCGCAGGTTAGGGAGGTCGGCCTCCAGCAGGGGCATGATGTATCGCGCCAGGTTGCGCGTACGCATGATCATAGGGTCGCCACCCGTGAACAGCACGTCGGACACCTCAGGATGGGTGCGTACGTACTCCACCAGCATCTCGGTCTCCCGCATGGCGAACTTGAGCTCATCCATGCCCACAAACTGCGGCCAGCGGAAGCAGAACGTACAGTAGGCATGACAGGTCTGACCGTTGCTGGGGAAGAAGAGCACTGTCTCCCGATACTTGTGCTGCATGCCGGTTAGCCGGGTGTCGCCAAGCGTCGGGACGTTGTGGTCTAGCTGACCGGCGGGGTGCGGGTTAAGCTCTAGGCGGATCCGGTTGGCCGCCGCGTCGATCTCGCTCTTGTCCGCGCCGCGGCGCACCAGCGCGGCCATCTCCTTGTAGTGGCGCGGCAGAAGCATATCCTTTTGCGGGAAGTTCAGAATGTATATCGGGTCGTTAGGCACGTCGTCCCAGTTGATGAGTTCGTCCACTACGTAGCTGTTCGTCTTAAACGGCAACACGTTAGCGACGACCTCAATGGCGAACTGCTCCTTCTTAGAGAGCCGCTGCACCTGCGGCAGTTGGCGGAAGTTGTGAAGCGTGTAGGAACGGTACTGGGGCGACTCTTCGGAGCCCGCCTGCATGCCGGAAAGGCTCTCCCGAAGCCTGTGCATCTCCCGGAGCTTCTCTACACGATCCGGCTCCAGGTGAATGTAGCTCGCTACATCGGCTGCGTCTCCGCCGCCGTTGTGTCGCTTTCCGTTCTGTATCTTTCGCGGTTCTTTCTTCCCCATCCTTCCTCCTCCTGTACTAAAGTGAACCGTCCCGCGGACTATTCGTTACACACAGAAGGGCCCGAGGCTACGCCTCGGGCCTGTCGCGCCAGACTAGCCTCTCCCCAGTGCCTACGGGGTTAGCTGACGGGTTCGGCAGAAGGAGATTGCCTACTCGCCTAGGCGAGATTCACCCCAGTTAGTCGGATCCCCCGTCCCCGGCATCTACAGCCGGAGTTCGGCCATTCATTCACTATATATCATACCATTATTTACGCCCTGTCAACCGTGGAGGCCTATCTGACAGGAGACTAAAATCGTGAAACTTACTTCCGGTAATAGATATGGCTCCAGGTAGCCGAGGGCACATTTCAGCCGCTCTAATCCCAGGAAAGCGAGTACAGTCGCCGAATCGCCGCGGGATACGGGCAAGCGAGGCTGAGAACTCTACCGGCGCCGCCGTTTGGGCCGGCCGCGGCGGCCGCTTCCCCGACGCGGCTCCTCCGGCACGATATCCATCGTGCGCCCGTTGATCTGCGTCCCTCGCAGGGACTCCATCGCGGCCTCAGCCGAAGCATCGTCCGCCATCTCGACGTATGCGAAGCCTTTAGGTCGCCCTCGACGGCCGCTCACGATCCTGACTGAGTCAACCGCACCAAACGGGGTGAACGCTGTCCTTAGATCCGCCTCCGTCGTCTCGTGCGCTAGATTGCCAACGTATAGCGTTCCCAATCGGCATCCTCCTACTAGACCCTTGCCCTGCGGCGTGACCAGCCGCGGCGCCCCCAGCTCCTTGATCCCTTCATCGTGCTGGCGGTTTGCGGCTGCACCGGAGCCGGCTTCCCGCTGGCGCTCACCCTCGGCAGCCGGCGGCCTAGACCACGCTCTATCGCCTGCCACTTCGTCAGGTCAGTGGCACTCACCAGCGTGATGGCCCGTCCTGACCGCCCCATCCGGCCGGTGCGACCCGCCCGGTGCGTGAAAAGCTCATGCGTCTCCGGCAGATCGTAGTTGATCACCTGCCCGATGTTCAGGATATCCAGCCCCCGCGCGGCCACATTCGTCGCCACCAGGATCGGCACGAGACCGGAACGGAACCGCTCCAGCGCCCTGTCGCGCGCCTTCTGGTCAAGGTTGCCCTGGAGCACCTCCACCTGGTAGCCCTGCGTCTGCAACCGCCGCCCCAGGTTGCGAACTCCTCTCTTGGTCCGGCCGAATACCAGCGTCGCGCCCCCCGTCGGCTCGTCCAGTAACCGCAGCAGCACCTGGAACTTGTCCTCCCCGTACGCCTCGACAACGAAGTGGTCGATTTCCGGATCCGAGCCGTCGCCTTCCTCCGCGGCCAGCACTTCCGGGTCAGAGAGGTGCTTGGCCGCTATCTTCTCCACCCACGGCGGTATCGTCGCCGAGAACAGCGCCGTCTGCCGGCTCCGTGGCGTCATCGCCAGGATGCGCTCCACATCCGGAGCAAACCCCTGGTCCAGCATCTCGTCCGCCTCATCCAAGACCAGCATCCGCAGCCGCTCAAGCCGTAGCGTCCTCCGCCTAAGGTGGTCCAGCAACCGGCCCGGCGTGCCCACAACCACCTGCGCGCCGTCGGCCAGCGCTTTCTCTTGCGGCCCGAAGGGGCGGCCGCCGTAGATCAACGCTACCTTGATCCCTGCCTCCTTGGCCAGAGCCGTGAGCACCTGGCTCACCTGCCGCGCCAGCTCACGCGTCGGCGTCAGCACCAGCGCCTGAACCTGCCGTTGTTGCTCATCGCAACGCTCCATCAGAGGCAGGCCGAAGGCCAGGGTCTTGCCGGAGCCAGTCTGGGCCTGGCCTATGACGTCGCGCCCGGCCAGCAACAGAGGGATCGAGCGCTCCTGGATAGCCGTTGGCGTATCGATCTCCATCCGGGACAACGCCTCACGGCTGGAAGCACGTAGTTGAAAGCTATGGAAAGATGACAAAGAGGGCGGTCCTTTCGCAGATCGGGGGACAGGGGAAGCTGGATACGGTGGTTTGACTCGGCGACATTCGTAGTAATCTTGGCTTTAGTGTACCCAAGTCTCGCGTCCGGCGCAAACCCAAACACGCAGCTCACGAACGACGACCCAAGCGTCCCGTGCCGCAGATCAGCCCGGCCGGCGCTGCGCCTGCTCCACTGTGCGCCACACGTGCGGGTCCGAGCGCAGAAGCCGCAGGACCTGGCTTGTGGTCAGCCCCATGGCTCGAGCCGCCTTCGCATAGCTGCCTTCCGCAGACTCGAGAGCGTCAAGCACCGTCGCGGTGATGATCGGATAGCCCCGGTTTCGACGGTTCACGGACAGGCTGCCCTTCGGGCCCCGCTGCGCCAGGAACTCGGAGGGCAGAGATGGCGCCTCCAGATCGAACGGCGCCCTCAGCTCCAGTGCGATACGCTCGCGGAGGCGTCGAAGGGCACGCGTCCGGTTCTCCTGGGGGGAACGCGACTCTTCCGAGTGAGACGTGAGACCGCTGGGCCGATGGTGCAGGCGGATGGCGGTCTCCACCTTGTTCCGCCGCTGGCCGCCGGGGCCGCCGGCGCGATAGCGCTCCTGACGACACTCCTTCAGGAGAGCGGCGTCGTCCAGCCGCAGCCAGCCGTTCCTCCGAGAGGAGCGAGCTTCTCGCTTCTCGCCAGCGACGTGTCGCGTCAGCGCCACAAGCGTGGCTCCATAGCGGCATTATCCTACACTATCGCCGTTTTCTCTGCCGCTCGGATGCGAATGTAGGCGCTGGCCACAATCGAGGCAGTAATTGGCGAGGCCGGGTAGCTACCTACCGCAGCGGGGGCAGACGCGGGTACTCCCGTGTGTCTCCACGCCGATATCCTCGACGAGAAGTCCTGGAAGCGCGAAACGGTGAGCGGAATAGGCGATGAGGCTGGCCAGCGTGAGGATGGCGCCGGCGGCGATGGTGATGTAGATGCCCTCGCCCGTATCCACAAGACTCTGCAGATCGACGCCAATGAGAGTTGCCAGGTCGACGTTGAGCTGTTGCTGAGCGTTACCCAGGGCCCGCTGGGAGTCGAACAGGTTGACGAGGGCGATGGCCAAGATTAGCGCGCCCAGGAAGGCGGTGAAGAGGGTAACTAAGCGGAAGGCGGCGGCGCTGCGCTCGAACCAAAGGTAGGCGGCGAATCCGGCGGCCAGAAGGCCGAGGAGGAGGGTGATGACGCCATCGCCATCGTATCCGTAGCGGGTGATCGTGCCGATGGAGCCTAGAAGGGGTAGCTCAACATCGAGCGAGACCCAGGGTAGGAAGGTGGCCAGCATGGCCAGGGAACCCGCCAGGGCAACTGCGATCGTGTAGATCAGCCTTATGAGCATATCTGCCTCGCACTATCCTTCATTGGCCTCGACGTACCTCTGGGGACCGGCTTCGAACAGCTTGAGGCACTGCTCTGCGCAGAAGTAGTATGACCTACCATTGAAACTCGCCGTGGGCGCCGCTTCCACTTCTACCAACTGCCCGCAGACCGGGTCGCGTGCCGTTATAACGTCCGCCCGGAAGCGGCCGTCCTCCAGCCAGAGCACCCGATGTGTCACCTCACGGATGCGGTGGTCGTGGCTGACGATGACCACTGACTGTCCCAGATCCAAGGCGATCTGGCGCAGCAGATGCATCACCTCCTGCCCGCGGGCGGAGTCAAGATTGGCCGTGGGCTCATCCGCCAGGATGAGATCAGGGTTATTGGCCAGAGCCCGTGCGATCGCCACCCTCTGCTTCTCGCCCCCGCTGAGCTGGTTGGGCAGCGACTTCAAGCGGTGGCTTAGCCCCAGCATGTTCAGCAGCTCTCGCGCCCGGTTGGTGGCGCTGCGTGTGGTGGTGTCAGTCATAACCAGCCGCACGTTTTCCAGAGCTGTCAGGGACTCCAGGAGATTGAAGCTCTGGAATATGAATCCCACCTTCTCCCGCCGGACGGCTGGCAGATCATTTTCTTGCAGCCTCGTAATGTCCGTGCCAGCTATCTCAACGGTGCCGGAGGTGGGCCGAAGCAGGGCGCCTGCGATAGTGAGGAAGGTCGTCTTCCCGGCGCCCGACGGCCCCATTATCATGACCACCTCGCCGCCCTGCGCGCTAAAGTCGACGCTGTCCAGGGCGGTCACGGCGGCGTCTCCTACGCCGTAGACCTTGGTCACATTTTGCAGCCTGAGAGTTACCCTGCTATCCGGCACTGTCCTACGCCTTGAATACGGCAACGGGGTCTATAGCCGCCAGACGGCGTACGGGAACGTAGGCGGCAAGCAATACCATGAGCAGAGTAACGCCAGCCACCCCAAGCACGTCCTGCCAACGGACGAAGACGACGAACTGGGGCACCAGGTCTTGCGCGAACGGTCCCGCCAAGAGAGTCAGCCCAACGCCTAGCAGAAATCCCAGGACCCCCGTGACCAAGCTCTGCTCGAACACCACCCGGTACAGGTACCGATTAGTGAAACCCACCGCCTTGAGAATCCCGTACTCTCGCGCCTTCTCCACAGTAGCCGTGTAGATCGTCAGCCCAGATACCGCCAGGCCGACTATGAAAGCCAGCACGAGAATGACAGTCAGAATGGGGATCACGGGGCCCAGGATCCGCTCACGCGTAGCAGCAGCGAAGTCGTCGCTGGTGATAGCCAGTACCCCCGGCTGAAGCGCCTCAAGGATGGGCGCCACTTGGTCCCGCCGGTCGGGATCTTTCAGTTGGAGCAGGAAGAACGTCACGAACCCTTCCTGCTGCAGCATCGTCTGGGCCTGATCCAGGGTGACGAAGATCGCTTGCATTGCAACGAAGTCGCCGCCCGAGGACTTGCCCACAACCTTCAAGTCGAAGGCGCGGCCGCTTATGGTATCGCCTACCTCCACCCCGTAGCGCCGGCTCAACGCCTCGTCCACGATGACCTCCCCCGGCCCCGGCACGTCCTTTCCTTCCTCAATTCGCAGCGGCCCGCCTATCCCCGGCTCGGGGTCATAACCCACCAGCTGCACGTCTATCTTCTTGCCGTCCTTGGTGACGGACATGGGGCGCACTATCAGCGGGCTGAATCGGTCCACGGCATCAATAGCGGATAGCCCCTGGGAGCCCTCCTCCAACGGCAGGATGGATGCCGCGCTCAGGAAGTCTGTCGTGCCATCACGGGCGATCCAGATGTCGGCCTGCACCTCCTCCACGAAGCCGCCGACCTTCTCGTTCCAGCCGCGGAAGAGGGAGAGCAGCAGGCTGATCATGAATACTGATAGGGCTATGCCCCCGACCGAGATCGCCAGGCGGGTGCGCTCTGAGAAGAGGTTCTTACGGGCTACCAGAAGCATGGCGCCTGCCCGCCGGATACGGTTACAAATTTCATAGCATAAACAGTGATCGCTATCACAGCGCCCGCGCCCCGCAGGCCGCATTCTGGCAACGAGTATAGCAGGGATGAATAGATTACCATGGCGTCACGAATTCTCATCCTGACGGTAGGGCTACTCATAGCGCTGGCGCTCCTAGCGGCGACCTTGGTGGCCGTGACAGCCGTGCCGGGCTGAGGTCTAGCTCCGCCCCACGCGTCTGACCTCCGCGCGCCCTAGGAACGAACGCGCTCGGCGATCTCGCCTTCGTATTCCGGGAAGTAGCGGGCGATTACCGTTATGTCGAACTCGCCCAGGATCGACTCCTTGGGCTCCCGCTCCAGCAGAAACTCGAACGATTTCCGCACCAGCTCATCCGGGCCGCACGCCTCGCCGGCCAGCCGCTCATAATCGCCGCTGGTTAGCGTGACGCGGTGCGTGGTCTGAGAGCCGCCTTCGGACACCGTTACCTGGAACGTCCAGGGCTCGCCTTCGGACGTGGTCTGCACGTTGATCTCCGCCATCAAGCCCCTCAGGCGAAGCTCTTCGCCAGCTCCGCGTGGCGGTCGAGGATGGGAAGCGCCTCCTCCGCCGGCGCGGGCGGGAGCCAGAAGACGCATCGCTCCACGCCGGACTCGGCGTAGTGGCGAATGACCTCGGGCCGGGGAGGCGCGCCGAAGACGGTGACGGGGATGGGCCCCCGGCCGGCCTGATCCGCCAGCCGGTTCAGCTCGGCTATCCGCTCGGACAAGGGCGTCTCGTCACGCCCGGCGATGGGCATCCAGCCGTCGCCGTACTCCACCACCCGCTGGAACGTGTGGGGCCCGCTGCCGCCCACCAGGATAGGCGGGTGCGGCTTCTGGACCGGCTTGGGCCACGACCAGATGGGGTCGAAGTTGACGAACCGGCCATGGAACTCGGCCTCGTCCTCGGCCCAGATCGCCTTCATCGCCAGGACGCGCTCCCGAAGGAGCTTCCAGCGCCGGGCCGGGTCCGTACCGTGGTTCTCCATCTCCTCCAGGTTCCAGCCACCGCCGATGCCGAACAGGAACCGCCCGCCGGAGATGAAGTCCAGGCTGGCCACCTCCTGGGCCAGCGTTATCGGGTCACGCTCCACCACAAGGCAGATGCCCGTGCCGATGCGGAGCCGCTCCGTGGCGGTGGCAGCGGCGCTCAGGGCAACGAAGGGATCCAGGGTGTGGGAGTACTCACGCGGCAGATCAGCGCCGCCGGGCCAGGGGGTGCGCCGGCTGGTGGGAATGTGGGTATGCTCCGGGAAGAAGAGCGACTCGAAGCCGCGCTCCTCCACGGCCCCGGCCAGCTCAGCAGGGCCGATCGCGTAGTCGGTTGGGAACATGGTGACGCCGAACTTCATACTCACCTCAGATACGAGCTACGGGGGCACAGCCGCATCGACAACTCTACCACTTCGGCGCAGCCTCAGCTAGGATATGCACGTCTCACACTATAGAAGGGGGAACACATGCCGGAGCAGCGGGCGCCAGAACGAATCGTGCCTCAATCACTTGGCGATTACCTGGAGGTGATGAGCAAGGCGGTGTTCCAGGCCGGCATGTCCTGGAAGGTGGTGGAGGCGAAGTGGCCGGGCATTCGGGATGCGTTCCGCGGCTTCGACGCGCAGGCCGTCGCTCACCTAACACCGGATGATCTGGATGCGCTCACCCGGGACGAACGGGTGATCCGCAATCGCCGGAAGCTGGAGGCGGTCGTCAGCAACGCCGGCCGGATTCTGGAGCTAGAGGCCGAGCACGGCGCGTTCCGCGACTACCTACGCTCGCATGACAGCTTCGAGGCGACGGCGAGCGACCTGCGCAAGCAGTTCAAGTTCCTCGGCGAGATGGGCTGCTACTATTTCCTCTACGTAGTCGGCGAGGAGGTGCCGCCGCACGATGAGTGGCAGGCTTCGCGGCGCCGTTAGGCTCCGCACTGCTTCACAGGAGAGGCGATTCCCCTGACCAACTCCCTCAAGGGCTGCCCCAAGGCCCCAGAGCTAGCAGTGATCCTCTCTGAAGTTGGCCTAACTCAGGTCCGGGCGCTCCGGCTGGCTGGCGGGGCGGGGGCCTGCACAGGGCCCGCAAGCCGATGCTCCGTGCCTAGCCCCACGCTGACAGCCTTCCTACAAAGCCCACGTTGACAATTCACAGACTTTCACGCACCATTGGCTTACTCTGCGATAGCGAAGGGCGCGAGTCGACAAGGAGCCAAACCAAGGTACATCGCTAGTCAGTAGGAGGAGGCGATGGCGAAACTGAAGATTCCCGCCGGCCCGGACGAGCTCACGCCCGAATGGCTTACCCAGGCGCTGCGTCAGACGGGCACTATTACGGACGCGACCGTTAGGTCGTTCGAATCGAAGACCATTGGAGAGGGTGCCGGCTTCATGGGACAGCTCGCTCAGCTGGCCCTGCGCTATGAGGGCTCCGAAGCCGGCGCGCCGCGCTCGCTCATCGCCAAGTTCCCCTCCGACGTGCCCGAGAATCGCGACATCGGCAACCTCTTCCGCTTCTACGAGCGCGAGACCCACTTCTACCAGGAGATCGCCGACGAGGTGGAGCTCCGGACGCCACGCTGCTACTACAGCGCCATGGACGTCGAAGCCGACGAGTACGTGCTGCTGCTGGAGGACCTGGCGCCGGCCCGCGTTGGTGATCAGGTCGCCGGCTGCTCCCCCGATGAGGCGGAGCTGGCTATTCGGCATCTGGCGAAGTTCCACGCCACCTGGTGGGAGAGTCCACGGCTCGTCGAGATCGACTGGATGCCGTTCGTCAGCGATCCGACGCAGCTGCAAGCAGTGGAGGACTCTTATCGGGACACGTGGGACTCGTTC
>CAJXNA010000014.1 GCA_913056415.1 uncultured Chloroflexota bacterium
TTCGAAGAGATCGAGTGCAAGTCCATCATCAACCGCGTCCAGGCCACGGGCATGCCCTTCAAGTGGAGCATCAACCCCTATCGCGGCTGCCAGCACGCCTGCGTCTACTGCTTCGCCCGCGGCACCCACCAGTACCTCGGATACGACTCCGGCCGCGACTTCGATTCGCGTATCATCGTCAAGACGAACGCCGCCGCCGTCTTGGTGGAGCAGCTGCGGCGCCCCGGCTGGACCAGGGAGATGATCCTCCTCGGTACCGCCTGCGACCCCTACCAGCAGGCCGAGATCAAGTACGGCATCACCCGCAGCATCCTGGAGGTGCTATTCCGCTTCGCCCAGCCCGTCCACATGCTCACCAAGTCCCCAACCGTCCTCCGTGACCTGGAGCTCTGGACCCGCCTCGCCTCCGTCACCGATGCCCAGATCGCCTTCAGCGTGCCCACCCTGGACGAGGACGTGTGGCGTAAGCTGGAGCCCGGCACCGCCAGGCCGATCAAGCGGCTCCAGGCCCTTAAGCGACTCGTGGAGGCCGGCGTGCCCTGCGGCGTGATGCTCGCCCCCGTCGTCCCCGGCGTCACGGACGACGAGCCCCACCTGGAGGCGGTGATCCGCGCCGCCGCCGAGCACGGCGCCAGCTTCGTGGCGCCTAACGTGCTGCACCTTCGGCCCGGCACCAAGGAGTGGTTCATGCCCGCCCTTCGCGAGGCGTATCCCCACCTGCTGCCCCGCTATCAGCGCTTCTATCGTGGCTCTTACGCTCCCAGGCAGTACACGCAACAGGTGCTAGCCAAGGTGGCCGAGCTACAGGAAAAGTGGGGCCTCAACCGCCCGCGGGTGGTGGACCGCCCCAGGGCGGGCCAGCTGCGACTGACGCTGTAACGCCGCTGTACGACCCCAAAAGCGTTAACCGCCGCTGAACCGTCGGCAGGCGAAAAAGCTGCAACTCTGGAGCGATCCCAGCATCTCAACTAGCGTGATGGGAAAATTTACCGTCCTTATACTGTCAGTCTTTGTCTTTTTCACCTTCGTCTTTAGCGTTAACGCCCAGACGGACGAAAGCGAGCCCATCCCGGCGGAACTTGAGAGCTGCCTCAGAGCGGCCTTAGGCAACGATCTGTTTGAAGCCCTATCCTCCGGCCAAGACCTGGTGCCTACCGCGGAGGAGATGAGCAATGCTGAGCAGTGTTTCCTAGACTACTACGGCTACGTTCCTGACTTCATATCTTCTCCCGATTCTGAGGACTATCCAGACGAATACTTTCCACCGCAGGTCATCGAATGCATGACGAACGTCTTCGGCGAGGAACGCTTCTACGCCCTCGACTCCGAGCTAGCCGAGCCCACCGCGGAGGAGATGAGCAAAGCTCTCGCCTGCCTCGAAAAGTTCGGCCTCGACCCCTCTCTGATACTCGATTCGCATGATGATAAGGACTTGTCGGACGGTGTCATCGACTGCCTGATCGACGCGGTCGGCGACGAGCGCTTCCACGCCATCGAATCCGGCCAGTCTGAGCCCACCCCTGAGGAGATGGCTCTCGGTGAGCATTGCTTCGAGACCTACTCCGGCGCCGCCCTCCCTCCGCCGCCTCCAGGCGACCAACCGCCAGAGCCTGCTGGCGTGCCGCCAGAGCTCATCGATTGCCTCATCGGCATCTTCGGTGAAGAACGCTTCCAGGCCATCAGCACCGGCCAGTCAGGGCCCACCTCGGAGGAGATGAGACTGGGTGACCAGTGCTTCCGGGGCTTCGCTGGCCCTTCCCTTGGTGGCACGCCACAGCCCGGGACCCCACCCGTCCTCGACATTGACCCCTGGCTGGAAAGTTGCCTGCGCGAAGCGGTCGGAGACGAGCGCTTCGACGCCATCGCTTCCGGTCAATCCCAGCCCACGGCGGTCGAAGAGCAGCTGGGGATCAGCTGCTTCGCCAAACTGGGCCACGAATTGCCTACCGTGGTCTCCTCTCCCGATCTTGCGATCGAGACGGAGGTGCTTCAGTGCCTCAAGCTGGCCTTGGGCGAGGAGCGATTTATAGCCATCTCTGAGGGGTCGGCCAGTCCAACTCTGGCTGATCGGGACAAGGCGGAGAAATGCTTCGGCTCCACGCCCGCGCCTATCAGTCCGCCTCCTCAAGTAGTCCTGGACGAATCACTCATCGACTGCCTCATGAACGCCGTTGGCGAGGAGCGCTTCCAGGCCATCAGCCTGGGCGAATCTCAGCCCACGCCTGCGGAAAGGGAAGACGGAGCGGCCTGCTTCCGCGTCTCGCAATCTGCGGGCGGCCTCGCACTAGACGTCATCCTCCCGCTGCCATCCGATCAGATCCCCTACCTGCCGGAGAACCCGGACGCCATATCCGTAGACGATATCTCCCAGGAAGACGACGACGACTCAGCCGACGACACGGAGACCGTGACCATTGAAGGAACAGCTCCCCCGGGAGAAGTCGTCGATATCTACGTCCATTCCTCCACTACCGTTGTCGCCTCCACTGAGGCCGATTCCTCCGGCAAATGGTCATACACGGTCCTGGGCCTGGAAAAAGGTCCTCACCTGGTCTACGCTGCTGCCAACGTTGACGGGGAAACGGAAAGAAGCGTAGGAACAACCTTCCAGGCCGGCGCCGGCGGGGGCACCAACTGGATCCTGTGGGGTCTGGGGGTTGCGGCAGCTATCTTGGTTCTGAGGATTCTATGGGGAGTTAAGCAGGTCGGCGCAACCGGCCGGCCCACTCCTCCCGCCTAAGCCTGGCTACTTTTCGACGCCCTGGTTCTTTTCGTACGAGCGCGCTCTCTGCCCTCTCTTCCTGCATCCTGCGCACACGCGAAATAACTCCTTTCGGATAGTTTAGAGAGCGTTAGCGTGCGTAACGCAACGCAGCGGGCAGGTCGGGCGTCAATACCAGTGAGCCTTTATGTCTAAACGAAACGTGACTAGTCCAGCGCCCCCCATACAGCGCAAAGCGCGCAAACTGGAAGGTAGCCGGCAACGCAAGTCGCGTGAGGAAGCGAAGCGTGCGCCCTCCTCGCCTCGGTCAACCAATGAATTGACCGAGCAGGACGGCATGCTGGTAGTCGATAGCGCTGGTAAGGTTGACCCTCTGGACCACCACTTCGCCCGCCGTTGGAAGGTCCCCGAAACCGGCAATACCATTCCCATTAATCAGCGCTTCGCCCGCATGTGGAAGATTCCGCAAAATATCGTCGAACGATTGATCAAAGAGAATGCCCTGCGCAACGCCCTGGCTCGCCAGGAGTTCGTGGTGCACTACCAGCCCCTGGCAGACGTGGATACCAGCCAGATCGTGGGCATGGAGGCCTTGGTGCGCTGGCAACATCCGGATCGCGGACTCGTCTGGCCAGATGAGTTTATCCCCTTGGCGGAAGAGACCGGCCTCATCGTCTCGCTTGGCGAATGGGTGTTGCGCGGCGCTTCTGCTCAGAACAAATCCTGGCAGAATGCCGGCCTTCCCCCTCTTCGCATGGCGGTGAACCTGTCGGCGCGCCAGTTCAAGGAGCCAAGCCTGGTTCAATCGATAGCTAACATGCTGAAGGAAACCTCTCTGGATCCTCGCTGGCTGGAACTGGAGATCACTGAGGGAATTGCCATGCAGAACGCTGACTTTACCATTGGGATACTGCGTGATTTGGTTGAGATGGGTATCCGTATTTCGATAGATGATTTCGGTTCCGGCTACTCCTCCCTGGGCTATCTCAACAGATTCCCCATACATAGCCTCAAGATTGACCGCTCCTTTATCGCCGGCGTCACCCATGACAAGAAGGATGCGGCGATAGTCAGCGCCATTATCGCCATGGCGCATAGCCTGAGCCTCGAAGTCGTGGCTGAGGGCGTGCAGACTGAAGATCAGCTCGCCTTCTTAAGAGAACGGCACTGTGATCGGGTTCAGGGCTTTCTCGTGGGTAGACCAATGCCCGCTGAACTCATCCGCACAACGCTAGAGCAGCGGGCCGATTTCCGCCAGCTCGCCTAGTAACGGAGCTGCTCACATTGCGTCTTATCTCTTGAACTTACTTAAGATAAAGGTCTATCTCTGAATTTGCCTGGGAGGTTGAGCATGAACGCAGAGGACATCATGAACACACCTATCGTCGCCGCATCGGCGAGGGCCTTCGCTCGGGAGGTCGCCTCTTACATGTTGATGGGAGGCTTTAGCGGTGTCCCCGTCGCTGACCGCGATGGCTCCCTCATCGGCATCGTTACAGAGATCGACCTCATCCGCGCTGTGCGTGATGGCAAGTCCCTTGAGACCACTCGCATCGGCGATATCATGACACGTGACGTCATCACCGTGGACGTCTCCACCTCCATGGAAGAGATCATGGAGATCCTGGATTCGGAGCGCATTCTTCGCGTCCCTGTCATGAGGGACGGCGTCGTCGTGGGCATAGTCTCACGGCCTGATGTTATCAGGGCTGCTGTCGAGCCCGAGCTTATGCGCCTCGGCTAGCCACGCCCTCGCACGCCGAAAAGCGGTTGCCCAATAGTCTAGAGCGCCGTTGTCGGTCTACTTACCGTGCTGCGATTCCGGCGCGGCGAACGCCCTCGATTCGAGTCCCCCTACCGGCTGAGCTGGTAGACCTCGCCCTCCATCTTGACGGAGGGAAACCTTGTTACCGTCCGATACGGTACACGACAAGCTGAGCGGCGACAAGGGTAGGTAGAGGACGGCGTAGACGCCGCTCGCTCCGTCTGAAAAGCTGACTGTTGGAACCGCTGCCGATGGCGTAGAATGGGCCAAGCATCCAGTACGCCCGGCTTGGGAAGTAGGCGCTGCTCAGGCCGCGTCGTTCGCAGGCGGGAGTCGTAAGAGGTAGTCAGTATGGCAAGTATCGGGCAAGAGATGAACGGGCATCCTGGCGTTGACGTACGAAGCGCTCCTCGGGCTGGGTCTTATTCTCTGGCACGCGCAACTAGTCCTCCGAGGAGCGCCTACGCTGAACTGAGGAGGATGATCGAGGAGAGGGGGCTGCTGGACAGGCGGCCCGTCTACTACGGCCTCCAGATCATGCTTGCTCTGGGTCTGTTCTCTGTAAGCGTCACCTTGTTCGTGCTGATAGACACGCTGTGGGTGCAACTCTTGAATGCCGTATTTCTAGCCTTCATCTATCAGCAATTCGTCTTCATGGGCCACGATTCCGCTCATCGGCAGGTCACGCGCTCTGTCCGCAACAACGACCTGATCGCGTTGCTGTTCTGGAATCTCCTGATGGGGGTGAGCAAGAGCTGGTGGTTTGGCAGGCACAACCGGCATCACGCTAAGACCAATCGCTTGGATGAGGACCCCGATGCTGAGCTATGGTTCCTCTGCTTTTCGGAGGAAGCGGCCTGCAAGAAGCGGGGCACTGAGCGGCTCTTGCTCAAGTACCAGGTCTTCCTGGCGCCCTTGCTATCTCTGTACCCGGTTGTTCTGCGCTACTTCACGTTCAGATTCCTGGTTTGGGTGAAGCGAAGCGATGTCGGCAAGGTGCCGGCCCCACAGCGGTATTCCCCGCTAGAGATATCTCTTTTGGCCGTCCACTTTCTGCTGTACTTCGGCCTCTTGTTCTACGTGTTGGGGGTGTGGCAGGCGGGACTGTTTCTCCTCATCCATCAGGGGCTGTGGGGTCTGTACTACGCCTCTGTGACCGCCACTAATCACAAGGGTATGCCTGTTCTGGGGAAGGATGACGAGCTTGATTTCTTGCACCAGCAGGTGATCACCAGCCGGAACGTCAAATCTCACCCTGTTGTCGACTTCTTGTTTGGGGGGCTTAACTTCCAGATCGAACACCACCTATTCCCAACCATGCCACGGAACAAGCTGAAAGAAGCGCAGACGATCGTCCGGCCGTTCTGCGAGGAGCGGGGCATAGCCTATAGCGAGACGGGTCTGCTCGAGTCCTACGGGGAAATAATGGGATCGCTCCGGGAGACCAGTCTCGTGGCGAGGGAAAGCTTGGCTCAGGATAGGGCGGGCAACTAGCCAGCGGGCAGAGCTTCCTGCTTTCAGATCGACAGGGGGTTGAGCTACCGGCTCAGCTGGTAGACCTTCCCCTCCGTCTTAATCGAGGGCGCCACCACCATCTCCGCCTCGTGCAGCTCGCCGATCGTCTGGGCGCCGCAGACGCCCATGCAGGCGCGGATAGCGCCCACCAGGTTCTCCGTGCCGTCCGTCTTGGAGGTCGGCCCGAACAGCAGCCGGTCCAGCGTCGTGTCCACGCCTACGGTGATGCGGGTGCCTCGCGGCAGCTCCGCGTGGCCGGTCGACATCCCCCAGGAGTAACCCTTCGCCGGCGCCTCCTCCGTCCGCGCGAACGCCGACCCCAGCATGACGGCATCCGCGCCCGCGGCCAGCGCCTTGCAGATGTCGCCGCCGCTGCGCATGCCGCCGTCTGTGATGATCGGCACGTAATGCCCGCTCTCGCTGTAGTACTGATCGCGGGCGGCGGCGCAATCCATCGTCGCCGTCACCTGCGGCACGCCTATGCCCAGCACCTCACGCGAGGTGCAGATAGCGCCCGGCCCCACGCCGACGAGCAGGCCTGAGATGCCGGTCTCCATAAGCTCCTTCGCCGCCCCGAAGGTAACCGTGTTGCCCACCACCACCGGTACACGGATGTTCGCGCACAGCTCCTCGAAGATGAGGCCGCGCAGGCTGCGCGAGATGTGACGGGCCGTGGTGACCGTGGACTGCACGACGAACACGTCGGCGCCGGCGTCCACGGCTATGGGCGCCAGCTTTTTCGTGTTGGCGGGCGTGCAGGAGACGGCGCATGCGACGCCCCCCTCCTTGATCGCACGGATGCGCCGGCCGATGAGCTCCTCGCGAATGGGGGCTGCGTACAGCTTTTGGATGACGGCTGCCGACTCGCCCTGGTCGGCCTGGACGATCTCCGCGATCGCCGTGCTGGTGTCTTCGTAGCGGCACTGGAGGCCTTCCAGATTTATCACCGCTAGGCCGCCGCGTTGGCCCATCTCCACCGCGAAGCGCGGGTCGCTCACGGAGTCCAGGGCGGCAGCCAGAATCGGCATCTCGAACGTGAACTCGCCCAGCGCGAAGCGGACGTTCGTAAGCTCCGGGTTGACGGTGACGGAGCCGGGGACGATGGCCACCTCGTCGAACCCGTAGGCGGGTCTGAGTTCTCGATAAGCTGATATACTCACGATTCCTCGCCTCGGAAAAGGGACCTGCGGGGGTTTTCAACTACTATACCAACGGGCCCTAACCGACGTCAACGGTTTTTGGCCTAATGGTGAAGGAGTTTAATCATTTCCCTATCGTTAACATCGCACTTGGCGGAGCTGGACGTATCGCCTAACGGTATAATCGCCCCGAGATGCCCACCCTGTACGTCGTCGCCACCCCCATCGGCAACCTGGAGGACGTCACCCTCCGCGCCCTCCGCGTCCTGCGTGAGGTCTCCCTCATCGCCGCCGAGGACACCCGCACCACCCGCAAGCTGCTCGCCCACTACGATATCCGCGCCCGCCTTGTCAGCTACAACGAGCACAACAAGGTGGCGCGAACCCCACGCCTCCTCGCCGCCCTGCGCGACGGCGACGTCGCTCTCGTCTCCGAAGGCGGCACCCCCGTCATCAGCGACCCCGGCCACGACCTGGTGACGGCGGCCCTGGAGGCAGGATTCACCGTCACGCCTATCCCCGGCCCCTCCGCCGTCACGGCCGCGCTCGCCGTCTCCGGCCTGTCCACCCGGCAGTTCACCTACCTCGGCTTCCTCCCCCGCCGCGCCGGTGAGCGCCGTCGCCTGTTCGCCTCCCTGCGCGACGACACGCGCACCATCGTCGCCTTCGAGTCGCCGCACAGGCTGCTGCGCAGCCTCTCCGACATGCACGCCGAGTGGGGCGAGCGTCGCATCGCCGTCTGCCGCGAGCTGACTAAGGCGTTCGAGGAGGTGTTCCGCGGCTCCATCAGCGAGGCGCTGGAGCACTTCGCCGATAGGCCCCGCGGTGAGTTCACGCTCGTCGTCGAGGGGTCCACTGGCCCCGCTGCGCCCGACTTCGAGGAGGTCCGCCGGGACCTGCAGCAACGCCGGCTGGACGGGGAGCCCGCCAAACGTGCCGTCGCCGAGGTCGCGCAGCGTTACGGCCTGCCTCACCGTCGGGTCTACCGCATGTGGCTGGAGATAGGCACGGAGCGCAGGGGCAACCTTTAGGTCGCTAGGCCAGCTGGACTTGGGGTAGGGGGAAGTCTGAATCCCTCTGCCCGTCCAGCCTTAGGCATCTTGCCCCGGGGCAGGGCGGGAGCGTGGATCACTGTCTGTCCCCTTCCTAGGCTCCATGCTACAATCCAACCGGTTCCATGTCCGAAAAGATACTCGTCTGCGTAGCCTGGCCCTACGCCAACGGCTCCCTCCATACCGGACAGATCGTCGGCGCTTACCTCCCGGCCGACATCTTCGCCCGCTACCACCGCGCCTGCGGCAACAGCGTCCTCATGGTCTCCGGCAGCGACCAGCACGGCACCCCCGTCACTGTCCGCGCCGAGGCCGAGGAGCTGCCCCCGGACAAGGTGGTGGCCCGCTTCCACCAGGAGTTCCTGGAGACGTGGCAGCGGCTGGGCATAACCTTCGACCTGTTCACCACCACCGGCACCGAGTACCACGCCCGCACCACTCACGATATCTTTCTCCGACTACTGGAGCGCGGGCACATCTACCAGGACACGATGCTCCTGCCCTACTGCCCCCAGGACAAGCGCTTCCTGCCCGACCGCTACGTGGAGGGTACTTGCCCGCACTGCGGTTATGACGGCGCCCGCGGCGACCAGTGTGATAACTGCGGCCGCACCCTCAACGCTCCTGACCTGCTCAGCCCCCGCTGCAAGATCTGCGGTACCACGCCTGAGTGGCGGGAGGAGGAGCACTTTTTCCTCCGCCTCAGCGCCTTCAACGATAAGCTCAAGGACTGGGTCTCCCCACAGACTCACTGGCGCAAGGCCGTACTCAACTGGACGATGGGCATCCTCAACGAAGGTCTCCAGGACCGCGCCATCACCCGCGATATCAACTGGGGAGTCCCTATCCCCCTCGAAGGCTATGAGAGCAAGCGAATCTACGTCTGGTTCGAGGCCGTCATCGGGTATCTATCGGCCTCCCAGGAGTGGGCGGAGCGTTCCGGGAAGTCGGAGTACTGGCGTGAGTACTGGCTGGACCCGTCCACCCGTAGCTACTACTTCATCGGCAAGGACAACATCCCCTTCCACACCCTCATCTGGCCGGCCATGCTGATGGGCTACAGTGAGGGCGACGAGAAGTACAACCTACCCTACGATGTCCCCGCCAACCAGTTCCAGACCGTTCACGGCAGCAAGGCCTCCACCAGCCGCAGGCTCGCCGTCTGGGTGCCCGACTACCTATCGCGCCACGACCCTGACTCGCTTCGCTACTACCTCTCCGTGAACATGCCTGAGACCTCGGACGCGGACTTCTCCTGGAGCGATCTCGTGCGCCGCAACAACGACGAGCTCGTGGCCACCTGGGGCAATCTGGTGAACCGCGTCCTCAGCTTCACCTACCGCAACTTCGGCCGCGTGGTGCCCACCCCCGGCGAGATGACCACCGCCGATAGCGCTCTCCTGTCGCGCGCGGAGCAGGCCATAGCCGAGGCGGGCGAGAACATCGGTCTTTGCCGCTTCCGCGCCGGCCTGGAGTCGGCGATGGCCGTGGCGCGGGAGGCCAACCGCTACGTGGAGGAGAACGCTCCCTGGAACCTCATCAAGGAGGACCGCGAGCGCTGCGCCACCGTGCTCTACACCGCCGTCGGCGTCATCAGCGGGCTGAAGACAGCCCTCTACCCCTACTTACCCTTCACCTGCCAACAGCTTCACGCCTACCTGGGCAGCGAAGGGCCCGTGGACGCCCCCGGCTGGCGGTTCGTCATACCGCAGGCTGGACAGCCCCTGGCGGAGCCTAAGCCGCTGTTCAGGAAGCTCGACCCGGCTATCGTTGAGGAGGAGGAAGCCAGGCTAGGGCAGTAGAGATGCTCGTCGATTCCCACTGCCACCTACAGGACTCCCAGTTCGAGTCCGACCGTGACGAGGTGCTTGACCGCGCCCGCCAGGCGGGTGTCTCCGCCTTCGTCGTGATCGGCACCGATCTGGAGAGCAGCTGGCGAGCCGTGGACCTGGCGGACTCCCACTCAGACGTCTACGCCGCTGTCGGCGTCCATCCCCACGATGCCAAGGACCTGGACGACCGCACCCTGGGCGCGCTGGAGCGGCTGGCGGACTCGCCGAAGGTTGTGGCTATAGGCGAGATAGGGCTGGACTACTACCGCAAGCTGTCGCCGCCGGAGGCGCAGATGGACGCCTTCCATCGACAGCTCGATCTCGCCCGCCGCCTCAGTCTGCCCGTCGTCATCCACTCCCGCCAGGCGGATGGGGAGACCTACGATGTCCTCGCCTCCTACGAGGAGCGGGCGCTGCCAGATTGGCCCAAGGACCGGCCCCTGGGCGTGATGCACTGCTTCGCCGGTGACCTCATGCTGGCGCTGCGTTACATCCAGATCGGCTTCATGATCTCCATCCCCGGTACCTGCACCTACCCTAAAGCCGGCCGCATTGCCGCCGTCGCCGGTGGCATTCCTCTCCGCTGGATGGCCGTGGAGACGGATGCTCCCTACCTGCCGCCGCAACCTCACCGCGGCCTCCGCAACGAGCCCGCCTACCTGCCGGATACAGTGGCCCGCATCGCCGAGCTACGCGGCGACAGCGTACAGACCGTCGCCGAGCGTACGGCGTTGGCCACCGCCTGGCTGTTCGGCCTGGGCGACATCGCCGGCGCCGAGCTGCTGCCGCAGAGCGAGGATGTCAAGTGAGGACAGACCTGCTCTACGGCCCCGTCCAGGAGGACATCGCCCTCGTGGAGGCCACGTTCGACTCCATCAAGCAGGTAGACTACGCCCCCCTGGCGAAGATGCTGGACATCGTACTGGCCGGCGGCGGCAAGCTCTTGCGCCCCGCTCTCACCCTCCTTGGCGGACGCTTCGGCGAGTATGACCTCGACCTCCTGGTGCCGCTCGCCGCCTCCGTTGAGCTTCTGCACACCGCCTCCCTCGTGCACGACGACGTCATCGACAACGCCGCCACCCGCCGCGGCCGCCCCACGGCGAACAGCGCCTTCCACAACGCCACTACCGTGATGCTGGGCGACTACATGTTCGCCCACGCCGCTGACCAGGTGGCGCGTACCGGCAACATCCGCGTCATCCGCCTCTTCTCGCAGACGTTGATGATGATGACGAAAGGCGAGATCGGTCAGGACCTGACCGCCTACGACAGCCGTCAGACGGTGCGCGACTACCTCCAGCGGATCGGCGGCAAGACGGCGTCGTTGTTCGCCACCGCCTGCCAGGGCGGCGCGGTCGTGGCCCAGGAACCGGAGGAGTGGATCGATGCCCTGCGCGGCTACGGGTACAACTTCGGCATGGCGTTCCAGATCGTAGACGACATCCTGGACCTGACCGGCGACGAGGCGGAGATGGGCAAGCCGGTGGGCAGCGACCTCATGCAGGGTACGCTCACCCTCCCCGCGCTCATCCTCATGGATCGCTATCCCGAAGATAACCCGGTCCAAAAGTTCCTCGCCAGCCCCAGTAAGGAGCTCCTGGCGCCCGCAGTCGAGGCGATCCGTGGCTCCGACATACCACAGGAGTCCTACGAGATGGCCCGAAACTTCTGCGCCAGCGCCCACGAAGCCCTATCTGTGCTTCCTGACGGCGCGGCCCGCCAGGCCCTCTACGACCTCACGGACTACGTGCTGGAGCGGCGCAGCTAACCCGCGGCGTAACGCTCACCCTGAGCTTACCAACGGGCTAGGTGATCGCCTTGCGTGCTGGCTTGCGTTTCTTCGCCGCCTTCGGTTGGCGAAAACCACGCGCGTCCACCCCCCAGCGGTCACGGTAAGACACGTCCTTGGCCCGTGCGGCCTGACCCTCCATGGCCGCCGTAATCTCGCCCTTCGCGGGCCGGGGCTTCGGTTTTGGCGGGGTCAACTCGGGGTGGTCGTACCAGCTCATACGCTTAGCGCGCTTCTTGACCTCCTTGCCCATGTGCCAGAACGTCCCCTTGTCCGGCAGCCGGCGAGGGTAGCCGTCCCGGAAAGTGAAGGCGTTGAAGCTGGACATGATGCGCGGGGCGTCGCGGCTGCACTCCGGGCAGGGCACGGCCACGGACGCCTCCCGCATCGGACGGATGATTTCGAAGATGCCATTACAGGGCTCGCAGTGGTACTCGTACAGGGGCATGGTTACCTCTTCGCCGCCTTGGCGCCGCGCCTGCCTGTCCGGTAGGCAGGCTTGCTCTTCGCCTTCACAGGCGCCACAGTCGACTTCTTCGGCTTCACGTTCCTCACCGGCCTCTGGTGAAACGGCACCCGTTGTGGGTATCCCTTGGCCCAGGACATCGCTGAGAACGATGTCGGCATGATGCGCTCGGCGTCACGGCCGCACTCCGGGCAGGGGATAGCCGCGTCCGACTCTCGCAGCAAGCGTAACGCCTCGAACACCTTATCGCACTTCTCGCAGTAGTACTCGTATAGCGGCATCGCTCAGACCTCTAGCGGCTGCTGCTCCCGTCGCAACCGCTCCACGAAGGCGGCGGCGTTGACGTCGCGTTCCAGCATGTAGACGATGTAGCTGCGGAGGTGGCGCTCCACCTCCTGCGCTAGCGCCGGCGGCATGCTCAGCCGTTCTGTCTCTTTATACGATGCGCGCTGGAGCAGTCGCAACACCTTGAGCCCATTCAGCGATAGAGTCCGCGTGCCCGCCGCCCCCGCGCCGCACGAGGAGCAGTACGTCCCTCCCCCAGCAGGCGCGAAGAAATTCTGCTGCGGTTGAAGCGGCTGGTTGCAGCCCAGGCAACGCGCCAGCTCCGGCCGGAAGCCGCTCAGGTCCAGCAGCCGCATCTCATAGTATCGCAGCACGATGTCCTGATCCGCGTCGCTCTGGAGGCGGCGCAGCGTCTCCAGCAGCAACCGGTAGGTGGCCACGCTCTCCATCCGCTCCGGCAGGAAGCGGTCCGCGAGCTCGGCGACGTAGAGGGCGCGGCTGAGCCGGTCCAGGTCATCGCGCAGACGCTGGAAGCTCTCCAGCGTCTCACACCCGGCGATCACCTCCATCGTCCGCCCCCGCGCTAGCTGCACCATGCAGCGGTTCAGCGGCTGGAGGTGCCCCGACATCCGGCTGGTGGTCTTGCGCACGCCCTTCGCCTTGGCGTCCAGCTTGCCGTATGCCGGCGTGTGAAGCGTGAGGATACGGTCCGCCTCGCCCAGCTTCCGCTGCCGCAGGACGATCGCCTCCGTCTTGTACAGCCGTGGTGGCGCCATCCTACTGCTCGACCTCCTGGCGACCCTCCATCGCCCGCGTCAGCGTGACGTCGTCGGCGTACTCCAGGTCGCCCCCCATCGGCAGGCCCCGCGCCAGCCGCGTCACCTTGACCCCCAACGGCCGTAGCAGCCGCGTCAGGTACATCGCCGTCGCCTCCCCCTCCAGGTTGGGGTTCGTCGCCAGGATCACCTCGCTCACCTCGTCGCCGCGCAGCCGCGCCAGCAGCTCCTCGATCTTCAGCTCCTCCGGCCCGATGCCGTCCATCGGCGAGATAGCGCCGTGGAGCACGTGGTACAGACCCTGGTAGCTGCCGGAGCGCTCCACCGCCAGGGTGTCCATCGGCTCCTCCACTACGCAGACCATGCTCCGGTCACGGCGGTCGCCGTCGCAGATGCGGCAGGGGTTCGTGTCGGTGACGTTCTGACAGGTGGCGCAGAAAATGATCCGCTCCTTCACCTCCAGGATCGCCTCGGCCAGCGCTCGCGCCTCGGCGACCGGCATGCGCAGCAGGTAGTAGGTCAACCGCTGGGCGCTCTTCGGGCCCACGCCGGGGAGCTTGTGAAACTCCTCGATCAGGCGCACCACGGGCCCGGGGGCCGCCGTCGTCTGTTCGTTCACGAGATGATCACCTTCGAGTCGGAAACCGGGCCGCCGTCCGTTTTTGGCTGCTAGCCGGTGAGGCCGGGGATGTTCAACCCGCCGGCAACCCCTGCGAGCTGTTGCATCTGCGCCGCCCTGATCTGCTCCAGCGCCTCGTTTATGGCGGCCATGATTAGATCCTGCAGCATCTCCACGTCGCTGCCTTCCACCACCTCGGGCTGGATGGTGATCGAGTTCAGCTTCGGTTGCGCGTTCATCACGACCGCCACGGCGCCCCCGCCGGAGGACGCCTCGATGATCGTCTCCTCCAGCGCCTTCTGCGCCTGCGCGATCTTGCCCTGGAGCGCCTGGAACTGCTTCATCATCTCCGGGTTCATTCCACGCTGCGTCATCTAGACCTCCAATCCCCGATGGTATTGTATATGTTCACCCATCCGGCCTTAGCTGTCGCCGTGCTCTCCTTCTCCGATCGGCCCTTCGGGTTCCCTCGGGACAGGCTTGGCGCCCAGCTCTTGGGCCGCCTGCACCAGATGTCCACTCTTCACCTTGCCCGGAGTGGGCCTCCGCGGTGAGTGTACCAGCTTGGCGGTCATCGGCTTCCCCAGCTCCTGCGACACCAGCTCGCTCAGGCGATCCGCGTAGCCGCCCGCCTCCATCCGCTCCAGGTGGAACGTGTGGTAGAAGCCGAGCGTCAGCACGTCCTCCTCCAGCGACGTCACCTCGCAGGAGGCGTTGAGGAGCGCCGCTAGCTGCTTGTCGCTCTCCTTGCAGGCATCGCGGATCCGCGCCAACAGAGCCTGCCCTGGCCCCTTTGCGGACTCCCCCGATGAATCGGGGCTCGGAGAGCCTGCTGAAACGTCCGCTGGCACGCCGGCGGGCGTCGGCGCTGGCTCCGCCTCCGCTGCTTCCGGCTCCGGCGCGCCCACAGTGGCGCCCGTGGCGGTGGCCGCCACCTCCTCCGCCGTCGATGCGGGAATCGAGAACTGCGGCTGCGGCTCTGTCGGGGCCGGGACAGCCTTCTCCGCTGCCGCCGCCGGCCTCTCTACCGCCTTCTCCGCCTCCGCGACGAGATCCACCAGAGCCAGCTCCAGCGGCAGTGACGACTGCGGGTCATCGCGGAAGTCCAGCCGCCCTATCGCCTTGAGCGCGCTCACGATTGCCGCCCGGTTGGCCTGCTTGGCCAGCGCCTGCATCTCCGCCAGCGTCTCCTTCGATTGATCCAGCGTATCGGCCACGCCTGCTTTCACCAGCAGCAGCTCACGCAGATAGCCGACCACCTCCCGCGAGAACCGGCGCATGTCCACGCCGTCGTCCCGCACGGCGGCCACCAACTTCAGCCCCTCGGCTAGAGCCTGCCCTGCCTCCCCGCCCAGGGAGTCAGTCGAAGGGTCGGCGAGCAGCAGCCGGGCGAGCTGGGCGCTGCGGGCGTCCACGCTGATGCCCAGCGCTTCCCGCACCTGCTCCGGGCTTGGCGAAGCGCCGTAGTAGGTCACGATCTGCTCCAGGCCGTTGATCGCGTCGCGCAGGCTGCCGCCGGCGCTGCGCGCCACCTCCTGCAGCGAGACCTCGTCCAGCGTGAACCCCTCCTTATCGCAGATGAACGCTAGCCGCTCCGCCACCGCGGGCGCGGGGATGCGCCGCAGGTCGAACCGCTGGCAGCGAGAGATGATCGTCGCTGAGACCCTGTGCGGCTCCGTGGTCGCCAGGACGAAGATGATGTGCGGCGGCGGCTCCTCCAGCGTCTTGAGCAGCGCGTTCTCGGCGCTGCCGCTCAGCATGTGCACCTCGTCCAGCAGGTACACCTTGTACTCGCCCGACATCGGGTTGAGCACCACGTTCTCCCGCAGCTGGCGGATGTCGTCAACGCTGTTGTGGCTTGCCGCGTCCTGCTCGATGAAGTCGATCGCCCGCCCCTCCAGGAAGGCGCGGCAAGAGTCACACTCGTTGCAGGGCTCCCCGTCTTCGGGGCTGGCGCAGTTGGCCGCCTTGGCGACGAGCCGTCCCAGGCTGGTCTTACCGGTGCCGCGCGGCCCGCTCAGCAGGTACGCGTGGGCGATTCGTTTGGAAGCGATGGAGTTGCGCAGGGTGCGCGTGACCGGCTCCTGGCCGACGACCTCAGCGAACGTCTGGGGGCGCCACTTACGGTACAGGACCTGTCCTGCCTGCCCGGCCGGGGAGCTTGTCGAAGGAACGTCGGAGCTCATTACGCGGCCATTATATGGCGGCTGCCATACCGAATCAAAGGGGTCACGGACAAACCTAGAACCGAGTGTACTGGGTATTGACAAGCCTCTCACCCTCTGCAACGCGCATAAATCTGCCCGCCGCCAACCGTCGTATCTACTAGTGACAGCGCTCCACGTCTCATCGCCGCACCCCCGACGAAAAAGGCTCGGAGCGCTTTTCCTTTTCGGTCTCGAGCGGGGTGCCTGCTAGAACCCTCCGAAGATTTACACTTCGCCAATCACCCTCAACAGCTCCTCCTCTCGATCCCTCATGCGGTGCTTCTCCCCTGGTTCCGCGTGATCGTACCCCAGCAGGTGTAGAGTGCCGTGGATCAGCAACCGCGTCACCTCCTCCTCCACGCTGCGGCCCCCCTCCTCCGCTTGCCGTGACGCCTGCGGATAGGCGATCACCACTTCGCCCAGCGCCGGCACGCCGCCGGGTGGCCCCACGAGCTCCTCCCCCTCCTGCTGCGAGAAGGAAAGCACGTCTGTGACCTCATCCTCGCCCGCGTACTCTCGGTTTAGCCCGCGCACCGTCTCGTCGTCCGTAACCGTGACGCTTAGCTCGCAGGGTGGCGCATCCTCCTCTGCCAGCACCCGCAGCGCGATCGTAGCTAGCCACTCGTCGCCAATCGCCTTGACGAACGGCTGGGCGATGGCGATAGGGAC